>JBKPJW010000394.1:0-5421 GCA_046730875.1 Actinomycetota bacterium
CCACACGGCCTCGTCCGTCCCGTGGATCTATTCCCCGGACGGCGCCGGCCTGGCGAAGGGCCTGCACGACCTCGACCTCCTCTAAGCTCGACCTCCTCTAAGCTCGACCTCCTCTGAGAAGGTTCGGGCAGGGCGGCACCGGCCCTAGAGTACGGGCCGGGCCGTTGCGACGCCGGCGCTTTCAGCGGCCGCGGGTGTCCCGGCAGCTTCGGCCGTCCCGGCGCTCTCAGCGGCCGCGGCCGTCCGCGCGGCCAGCAGTTCCTGCAGCCAAAAGAAGGAGGCCTTCGGCGTTCGCACCTGGGTCTCGAAGTCGACGTGCACCAGCCCGAAAGGCTGTTTATACCCGCCGGACCATTCGAAGTTGTCCATGAATGACCACACATAGTAGCCGCGCAGGTCGATGGACTCGGCCGCTCCGCCCGGACTCGTGGCTTCGATGGCGGTGCCGATGTGGTCCGCAAGATACTGCAGGCGGCGTTCGTCCGGAATGATGAGCCGGCCCGTGGCGACGTCCCGAACCAGCGTGTCCTCGAAGCTTGCCCCGCCCTCGGTGATGTAGACGGGCGGCAGGTCCGGGTAGCGTTCGGCCATCTCCGCCAGCGCCACCGACATATATTCCGGTTTGATGGGCCAGCCGTAGGCGGTGGTTTCGGTGTCCGGGAAGGTGTCGATGTGGAAGGGCGTTCCGGGCGCGGTTCCGCTGAGGTCATCCCCCATCGCCTCGGCCATGCTCGCGGGCACGGCGCTATCGCCCGGGCCCGAGGCCACGCGCGTGGGCATGTAATAGTTCAGGCCGTAGAAGTCCAGCGGCTGGGAGATCAGCTCCATCTCTTCGGAGGTCGGGTTGAAGGACGACGAGAAGAACGTGGCGGCCCGGATCGTGTCCGGATATTTGCCGAGCAGTACGGGGTCCGCATAGAGGCGGTTTTGTGCCAGGTCCATGAGCCCGGCGCTGATCTTGTCCAAGGGGTTGGCGGAGGCCGGGACCATCGGCGAATAGACGTTTGTCATGCCAATCTCGCCAGCCACTTTGGCTCCGCGCAGGGCCTGGACAGCCAGGCCGTGGCCCAACAGTTGGTGGTGGACGGTGGGGAGGGCCTTCAGCATGAGCGCCTCCCCCGGGGCGTGCAGGCCGAGGGCGTAGCCGTTGGTGGTGACGGTGGCCGGCTCGTTGATGGTGACCCACCGGGCCACCCTGTCCCCGTAGGCGGCCGCGGCAATGGCGGCGAACTCCCCAAGCCGCTGTGCCGTGTCCGGGTTCATCCAGCCGCCTGCTTCATCCAGGGGCAACGGGGTATCCCAGTGGTACAGGGTGGCCATCGGGGAAATGCCGTTGCTCAGAAGGAGGTCGATCAGGCGGTCGTAGAAATCCAGGCCCGCCGGGTTCACGGGGCCGCTGCCGCCGGGCTGGATGCGGGACCAGGACAGCGAAAACCGGTAGGAGTCGACTCCGAGTTCCTTCATTAGTGCCACGTCTTCGGGCATCCGGTGGTAGTGGTCGCAGGCGATCGCCGGGCTGTGCTCATCCACGATCGAACCCGGCTTCGCGGCGAACACGTCCCAGCCGGATGGGCCGCGCCCGTCCTCCTCCAGCCCACCCTCGATCTGGAACGCGGACATCGCGACGCCGAGCGTGAAGCCGGGCGGGAGCTTGGCGGCCAGATCCCTGGCGGAAGCATTCATCGACGGATCCCCCTATGTAGTTGCATGTAGTTGCAGTGATAGTTGACTGATTTTAGGCCTCCGCGTTGCACGGCGCCACGCGCCGCGCAGTCCGATGCGGCGCTGACGAGTGTCGGTTAGAGCACCCAAAGATTCAAAACCACCGCGGGGCGACGGCTCAGAAGGTGGACTTCTCGGGTCCGAAGAGAAATTCCTTGGCGTGCGCCACGGCCTTCTTGAAGGCGTCGTTGCGCAGGGCGAAGAGTTGCTCCGTCTCGTTCGCCGCAGGTTCAAGGTATTCCGTGAATCCCGGACGCAGCACCCAGATGTCACCGGCCGGGGGCAGGTAGAAGACGCCGAACGAGCGGTGCGTGTCGTCGTCGGCCCAGATGGGCACCACAGCCAGCGCGGCGCCGGTGTCTACGTTGATCCACTGTGCCCGGGGAAGCGGCGCTTCCTGCGCCTCCGGGTCCAGGAACGGTGCCGCGCCCTTGCCCCAGCGTTCCTCAAACCGCTCGTGGAATGCCGGCAGGATGTGCGAGTTGTAACTGCGCCATGCACTCATGGCCGATCTCCTTCTGGTCGCGTTGGTGTTGGGGTTGTCCGTTGGGTATTGCGTGGGTGGTGAGCCCAGGCAGTTCTGTCCGCCGGACGGACGCTGTCAGCAGCGTGCCTCATCCCGGCCCCCGCTCCCAGCGCACAGGCGACACGTGCAGCAGCGGACCGCGTTGCCGAATAATTCGCACAGGGACCTCGCGCGGAGGGACCGTGTGAACAGGGACCTCGCGCACCGGGGCAGTGCGCACCGGGACCTCGCGCGGAGGGACAAGTCGCACCAGGACGTCGCGCGGAGGGACAGTCCGCTCAGGGACATCGCTACCAGCGAAATCATGCATGGGGGCTTTGTGGCGGCTTCGCTGCGCCGCGTGGAGGCGGGCGGCCGCGTGCTCAGCACGATCGTATTCGGCCCTGGTCCGCGGGTTCCGGAGCACGGCGAAGGCGGCAAGGATGCTGCGGACGTCGTCCTCGGCGGCGGCGCCCTGGCCGACGGAATGTCCCACGTCGGAATGTCCCACGTCGGGATGGCGGACGCGGATTAGGGCGCGAAAAGCCCGGCTGATCTCCTCCTGGCTGGCGTCGGGCGAGACGTGCAGCGCGAGGTAGTAGCCCCGGGAGTCGGCATGCTGAGTGGGGTGCTGCGGCTTCCCGGTCTGATTAGCGTGCGGGTTGGAGTGCATGAGTCAGCTCTGCGGTCTGGGACTGGGTGTGGGCCTCGTGCTGGAATCTGAGGCGCGGCGGTCGTGGAGGACGCCGTGGCGCCCGCCGCCCGTTCAGGTCGGGGGCGCCACCGCGTCGGGTCTACTTGCTGATTTCGTGCATGGACTCTTGCTTGTGGCTGATCTCGATCTTCCGCGGCTTGGCCTGCTCGGCCACCGGAATGCGGAGCGTCAGGACGCCGTCGGCGTACTGTGCCTTGACGCTTTCGGTGTCCAGGGTCTCGCCGAGGATCAGCTGGCGGCTGAAGACCCCGCGGGGGCGCTCCGCCACGGTCAGCTCGACATTGGGCTGGACCGGGTCCCGCCGTTCCGCGCGGACGGTCAGGACATTGCGTTCGATCTCCAGTCCGATCGAATCGACGTCGACGCCGGGCAAATCAAACGCAACCACGAATACGCCGTCTTCCTGCCAGGCGTCCATCGGCATGGCAGCGGGCCGCGCCGTCGTTCCGAAGACCTGCTGGGCAAGCCGGTCAAAGTCACGGAACGGGTCCGTGCGAATTAACATCATTTCCCACTCCTTCAACGTGAGTCTGCCTTCATTTTTCCCACACCCACCACCAATTTCTGTGGTGGCGGATATAGATTTTTTATAACACCGGTGGCACACTGATGCAACAGGATTTTAATTCGCGCGGGAGGAAGACGATGGCGGACCGCAGCTCGGAGGCAGGCCTTTACGCCATCTCCGTGGTGGCCCAATTAGTGGGTACGGGGCAGCAGAATATCCGGCTCTATGAGAGACGGGGACTTCTCGCACCGGACCGCACTGCCGGCGGCACCCGACAGTACAGCGACGCGGATCTGGCGGTGCTGCGGCGGATCGGCGAACTCCTGGCCGAGGGCCTCAACCTCGCCGGCGTGGCGAAGGTGATCGAACTGGAATCAACCAATGCCAGGCTGCGCGCCGAACTCAAGCGGGCGCGGAGCCGCTGACGGCACTGAGTCCCGGCCCGCTAGTCCCGGACGGCTAGTCCTGGCTGGCGTCTGCGGCGGACAGTGTTCCGGTGATCCGTTCGCCCGGAACCCGGGCCGTCCGCCAGGTGTCCACCGCAATAACTGCCCCCAGGATCACGAACGAGATCGAGAGAGCGCCCAGGGCGTCGGTCAGCCAGTGGTACCCGAGGTAGAGGCGGCTTGCGGCAGCGAAGAAGATGCCGATCCCCGCCACGACGAAGGCCACGACCGCGGATTTGGGATTCTCCCGGCGCGAAAAGACCAGGTACGTGGTGACCAGCAGGAAGTCGCATGCGCCCAGGACGTGACCGGAAGGAAAGGAGAACGTGGAGTCGGCGCCGAAGAGCATCAGGTCAATGGGCGGACGCTGGCGTTCGACAATCCGGCCAATCACCTGCGCCAGGATCACCCCGGTCAGCATGGCGCCGGCCAGGAGCAGCGGTCGCCAGGCGTGCTTGGCGAGCAAGCCCCAGGCCACCGTCACAATGAGGACGATGATCGGCAGGCCGACGGGGCCGAAGATGACGGCCAGGATGATCATGATGATGGTGGTTGGCTCCCCGCGGAGGGTCAGGAGCCACAACCGCACGGGCTCGTCCCCCGTCGAAATGCCGTCCCTCTGGAGGACGCTGATCAGCAGGACCACAAAGAGCACGACGCCCACGATCATCAGGCCTACTGCAATGCGGTAGAGATTCCGCCGTGCCGGCGCGCTCATGTACCGCTCCTCCACGACGAATTTATCGTGGAAGGCCCGCCACCGGCCCTGCGATTTGCTTGCTTGAGCCTCTGCCATGTCGCCGTGCCGCCTTTGCCCGTTTGTGGATATAGTCTCCGCTGTAGATTATCCCTGCTGTCCGGCGGGATGATACGCAAGGGACCAGTGCGGTTGTGTTCTGATGGCGGCACCGTCTCCCGGTGGGGCCTCAGGCGGCGGACGGGACGGCGGCTCCTGCACCGCACTTATGTGTTCCTGCTCGTTCGGCAGATGTGTAGGGCCGAAGGTCCCGGAATGGATAGAACCGCAGGTCAGCGCCGAGGGGCCCTTACGCGCTGTAATTCCGGACACAAAGGGGACCCTTAGAGGATTTGACCCCTCTATAAATATGACGTTACTGTTCCTGAATCCATTGGGGCCGACTAGAAGTACTCCAAGAAAGACAGAGCGATGACCACCATTACCGAGTCCATTGAGATCCAGGTCGACAGCCGGAACGTCCTCGACGAACGGCTCAACGACGCCGTCCGCGGGCTCCAGCAAGTCGCCATGACCACTGGAACCCACGGCATCCTGCTCACGCGCCACAAGCCGGGCCACTACACGGCGGCCCTGTCGGAGCAAGTGCCCTTCGGCATGACCCGCGAGCTCATTCACTGAGCTAAACCATAGAGCGCCGTAAACCGTAGGCCCGGACGCAGACGGAACGGGACGTAGACGGAGAAAGGTCCCGGGCGGCAGAGCATTGGCTCGCCGCCCGGGACCTTTGGTGTTCAGGGACGGTTACGCGTCACAGGCCTGATTATC
>JBKPJW010000395.1:0-4015 GCA_046730875.1 Actinomycetota bacterium
AGCAGGCACGTGACTACATCCGTGTTTTCCTCTCTGGAGCCTCGGACGAGGTACCTGACAAGCAGGGGCGCGTGACGATTCCGCCGGCGCTCCGGGAGTACGCAGGTCTTGGCCGGGAACTCGCCGTCATTGGCGCAGGGTCCCGCGCGGAGATCTGGGACGCCCAGGCTTGGAGTGAGTACCTGGCCGAGAAGGAAACCGCCTTCTCGGAGACAGACGACGCCATCCCGGGGATTCTCTGAAACCCCACTGACCCGCAAGCACACAAACGTTCCTTGATCGAGATCTCCAGCCGCCCATCCGGTTGTTGTCCTGGCTCACTTCCCCGGAGCCAGGCTGGCACCGGATAGGCGCGGATGGGGATCTGGACCAAGGATCGTTGCGTAAGAGCACCTGTAAGTTCCCCGGCAACGAAAGGACGAAGGCATGACGGATCCCGACCAGGCGAAGCCTACGTCCGAACGCCATGTACCGGTCCTCAAGGACCGGTGCATCAATTTATTGGCCCCGGGTTTTGACGCTGCCCGAAGCCGCGGCGAGACCCCGGTGGTAATCGACGCGACGCTCGGCATGGGTGGCCACTCCGAGGCCCTTCTCCAGCGCTTTGGGGACCTTCACCTGATCGGCATCGACCGCGACGAGGAGGCCCTGGCCCTGGCGGGAGCTCGGCTGGCACCCTTCGCAGACCGGATCGACCTCGTGCACGCCGTCTATGACGAAATTCCGGAGGTTCTCGAGGACCTGGGCTTCACCGAAGTCCACGGCGTCCTGATGGACCTTGGCGTCTCGTCCCTGCAGCTCGATGAGCGGGAGCGCGGCTTCGCGTACTCCTTCGACGCGCCGCTGGACATGCGGATGGACACCAGCCGTGGCCAGACGGCCGCAGACGTCGTCAACAATTACAGCGAAGAAGACCTCGTCCGCATCATCCGGAAATGGGGCGAAGAGAAGTTCGCCGGCCGTATCGCGAACAGGATCGTGGCCGCACGCGCCGAGAAGCCCTTCACCACCACCGGCGAGCTGGTTGACCAGATCCGGTCCGTGGTGCCTGCCGGTGCCGCCAAATCCGGCGGCCACCCAGCCAAGCGAACCTTCCAAGCACTCCGGATCGAGGTCAACGAGGAACTGGACGTCCTGGAGCGGGCCATCCCGGCAGCCATCGGAGCCATCGCCCTTGGCGGCCGCGTGGTTGTCATGTCTTACCACTCCCTCGAGGACAAGATCGTCAAGGGCTTCTTCCAGGCCGGATCGAAGTCCTCTGCCCCGCTCGGCTTCCCGGTCGAGCTCGAAGAACACAAAGCCGAACTGAAGACCCTGACCAAAGGCACCGAGGTGCCCACGGCCGCTGAAATCGCCGAAAACCCCCGCGCAGCTTCCGCCCGGCTGCGCGCCGTCGAACGCATCAAAGCCAGGAGAGCAGCATGAGCTACGCCGCCGTCAACAGCTACCCCGTTGCCCAGGGTGCCACCGCGCGCGCCCTGCCCGGCATCCGCCCCGGCCGCGCCCCCGGCATTGAACCGACCCGGAAGTCACGCACGCCGCTTTCGGTGGTCCGCTCCGCACCCCGCAAGCGCCGCTTGCCGTTTGTGGTCCTGTGCTTCGGCCTGCTTGCCATCGCCCTCATGGCCGTACTCGTCCTGAATATCTCCGTCTCGTCCGCCCAATACCAGCTGGTCCAGCTCCGCAGCGAGCAGACCACCCTGACGAAGCAGAACCAGGACCTCACCCAGCAAATCCAGAACTTCGACGCCCCGCAGAACCTCGCGTCCAAGGCGACGGAACTGGGCATGGTGGCTTCGCTCGCCAAGGGGCAGATCGACCTTTCCACCCTGAATGTCACCGGCAAGGCCAAGCCGGCCGTCAAGGGCGATGCCCCGGGCGCCGTCATCGCCGCGCCGGCCGTCGCCGGACAGCTCAGCGTAGTTCCACCGACCTCAAATAACGAACCTCTCGCCCAGCGCAAAGAGACGGACACCGCGGCTGCTGAAAAGCCCGCGGCTGCTGAAAAGCCCGCGGCCGCTGAAAAGTCCGCGGCCGCTGAAAAGTCCGCGGCTGCTGAAAAGTCCGCGGCCGCGGCGAAGCCTGCCGCCGAGCTCCACGGCGGATCAGTTCCGGCCCCGGCGCAGAAGGTTCCCGGAAAGTAACGTTCACTGACCACCAGCAAGGCAAGGCAAGCAGCAAGCAGCAAGGACTCACTGTGGCGCAGAACTCCGGCAAGGCAAGCAAGGCGAAAGCCCCAAACGCCACCCGGCGGCTCCGCGTGGGACTCGGCATCATGCTGGCGCTCCTGCTGGTGGTCGCCGGAAAGCTATTCGTGGTCCAGGGGCTGGATGTCGGAGGCATGGCCGAGGCCGCCCTCAACAACCGGCTCACGCCCGTCGAACTGCCCGCGGAACGCGGCAGTATCCTCGATTCCTCCGGCACCGTCCTGGCCAGCAGCGTCATCCGCTACAACATCGTGGTGGACCAGACCGTCAACACCAAGACCGAATCTTTCCGCCGGCTTGTAACCGTCAATGGCAAGGACGAACTCGTCAAGGTCACCCGGGACCAGGGCATTTCCGAGCTGGCCAACGTGCTCGGCATGGACCGCGACGATTTGCGCGATGCCCTGACCGGTACCCAGCGCTACTACATCGTGGCCAAAGACTTGAAGCCCGATGTCGAGGACCGCGTGTCCAAACTTCAGATTCCGGGCATTGTCACCGAGGGCACCAGCAAGAGGGTCTATCCGAACGGCTCCGTGGCCGGCGGGATTGTCGGGTTCCTCAAGGACGGAACCACCGGGCAGGCAGGGCTGGAACAGACCCAGGACGAAATCCTCAAGGGCACACCGGGCAAGCGCCTGTTCGAAATCGGCGCCGACGGCCTGCGCATCCCTGTAGGCGTGGACCAGCTGACTCCGGCCGTGAACGGCAAGGACATCAAGCTCACACTGAACTCCGACCTGCAGTATTTCTCCCAGCAGGCCATCCAGAGCCAGAAGGACAAGCTCGGCGCTGAATGGGGAGTGATAGTGGTCTCCGACGCCAAAACCGGAGACATCATTGCCATGGCGGATACCGACGCGCCGGATCCCAACGATCCCGGAAAGGTTGCCGCCGAGGACCGCGGGGTCAGGGCTGTCACCGCCTCCTACGAGCCCGGGTCGGTGGAAAAGATGATCACGGCCGCCGCCGTGATCGAGGAGGGCAAGTCCAGCCCGCTGGACACCTTCACCATTCCGTCTACGTACACGGTGGACGGGCAGACGTTCAGTGACGCGTTCGAACACGGCACCGAGGAACGGACGCTGGCCGGGATCGTCGGCTACTCCATGAACACAGGAACGGTCATGGTGGGCCAGCGCCTGAGCAGGGAGCAGCGCCATGACTGGCTGCAAAAATTCGGCATCGGCGAAGCCCCGGACATCGGTCTTCCGGCCGAAGCCAAGGGAATCCTGACCCCGGCAGACGAATGGGATGGCCGCCAGCAGTACACCGTCCTCTTCGGCCAGGGCGTCGCCCAGTCCACCCTCCAAACCGTCCGGGCCTACCAAAGCATCGCCAACGACGGAGTGATGCTCCAGCCCCGCCTGATTGACAGCTACATCAACCCGGACGGAACCGAGGAAAAAGTTCCGGCCAAGGACCCGCAGCGGATCGTCTCCGAGGAGACAGCCAAGCAGGTCCGCGACATCCTGGAGAGCGCCGTGACCGAAGGCGAGATCAAGGAAGCCGCCATCGACGGGTACCGGGTGGGCGCCAAGACAGGCACGTCCGAATCCCCGTGCGACGACGGCAAGTCCGGCTTCTGCGGCTTCACCGCCTCCATGGTGGGCATGGCGCCCATGGACGATCCGCGGTTTATTGTGGAGGTGGTCCTGCAACGGCCCAAGGGAAGCATCTTCGGAATCACGAACGGACCGGTGTTCCGTTCGGTGATGAGCCAGACGCTGCGCACATTCAACGTCCAGCCCTCCACCGGTGAACCCGCCCGCCTGCCGCAGTACGCCAAGTAGCGCCCGTTCCACCTG
>JBKPJW010000396.1:0-5734 GCA_046730875.1 Actinomycetota bacterium
TGGTGGCACAGTCGCCGATCTCGGTGCAGGCCGACGTCGACGCAGCCATGACCGCTGCCAAGGACGCCTTCAAGACCTGGAAGCACGTCACCCCCGGGCAGCGGCAGCTCATGCTGCTCAAGCTCGCGGATGCCATCGAGGCCAACAGCGACGAGCTCGTGGAGGCCCAGCACCGCAACACCGGCCAGGTCCGTTCCCTGATCGCCTCCGAGGAAGTGGCTGCCGGCGCCGACCAGCTGCGCTTCTTCGCCGGTGCCGCCCGCATCATGGAAGGCAAGTCCGCCGGCGAGTACTTCGAAGGCCACACCTCCTACGTGCGCCGGGAGCCGATCGGCGTCGTGGCCCAGGTGGCGCCGTGGAACTACCCGTTCCTCATGGCCATCTGGAAGATCGGGCCCGCCCTGGCCGCCGGCAACACCGTGGTCCTGAAGCCCTCGGACACCACGCCGGAATCCACCCTGGTGCTCGCCCGCCTCGCCGGGGAGATCCTCCCGGCCGGCGTCCTCAACGTTGTCCTGGGCACCGGCGAGACCGGCGCCATGATGGTGGAGCACAAGGTCCCCGGCCTGGTCTCCATCACCGGTTCCGTCCGCGCCGGCATCGCCGTCGCGTCCGGCGCCGCCAAGGGACTCAAGCGCGCCCACCTGGAACTCGGCGGCAAGGCTCCGGCCATTGTCTTCGCCGACGCCGACCTCAAGAAGAGCGCCGCCGCCATCGCCGAGTTCGCCTTCTTCAACGCCGGCCAGGACTGCACGGCCATTACCCGCGTCCTGGTTCAGGACTCGGTGCACGACGACGTCGTGGCGGCCATGGTGGAGCACACCAAGACCCTTCACACGGGCTCGCAGAACGATGAAGACAACTACTTCGGTCCGCTGAACAACGTGAACCACTTCAATGCGGTCACCTCCGTTGTGGAGCACCTGCCGGAGAACTGCAAGATCGAGACCGGCGGGCACCGCGCGGGGGAGAAGGGCTTCTTCTTCGAACCCACCATCGTCACCGGCGCCAAGCAGAGCGATGACATTGTCCAGAAGGAAACGTTCGGGCCTGTCATCACGGTGCAGAAGTTCAGCACCGAGGAAGAGGCAGTGGAGATGGCGAACGACGTCGAATACGCCCTGGCCTCGAGCGTCTGGACGTCCAACCACGGCACCGCGATGCGCCTGAGCCGGGACCTCGACTTCGGCGCCGTCTGGATCAACACCCACATTCTCCTCACCGCAGAAATGCCGCACGGAGGCTTCAAGCAGTCCGGCTACGGCAAGGACCTGTCCATGTACGGCGTGGAGGACTACACCCGCATCAAGCACGTGATGAGCGCGCTCGACGCATAATCCCCACCGGCGCCTAACCTCGCTCCGCTCGGCCAGGGAACCCTGCCGGCGTGGCCCCAATCAGTTGAGAAGGAAACTCCATGACCACCACCGCACATGACATCACCTACCGGCTTGAGCAGAAACGCCGCGTCCAGGCCGACTTCCCGGGCCCGAAGTCGGTTGCCCTGACCGAACGCCGCAAGGCAGTGGTCGCCGCCGGTGTGGCGTCCAGCGTTCCGGTCTTCGTGGCCGACGCCGACGGCGGCATCATCCACGACGTCGACGGCAACTCCTTCATCGACCTCGGCTCCGGCATCGCCGTGACGAGCGTCGGCGCCTCGGACCCCGCCGTCGTCGGGGCCGTGAAGGAAGCGGTGGAGCACTTCACCCACACCTGCTTCATGGTCACACCCTACGAAGGCTATGTGGCAGTTGCCGAGCAGCTGAACCGCCTCACCCCGGGCGACCACGAGAAGCGCACCGTGCTCTTCAACTCCGGCGCCGAAGCTGTCGAGAACGCCGTCAAGGTGGCCCGCCTGGCCACCGGCCGGGACGCCGTCGTCGCGTTCGACCACGCCTACCACGGCCGCACCAACCTGACCATGGCGCTGACCGCCAAGGCCATGCCGTACAAGACCAACTTCGGGCCGTTCGCGCCCGAGGTCTACCGCATGCCGATGAGCTACCCGTTCCGCGAGGAAAACCCGCAGATCACCGGGGCCGAGGCCGCCAAGCGCGCCATCACCATGATCGAGAAGCAGATCGGCGGCGAGCAGGTTGCCGCGATCATCATCGAGCCCATCCAGGGCGAGGGCGGCTTCATTGTCCCCGCCGAGGGCTTCCTGCCGGCCCTGGCCGCCTGGGCCAAGGACAAGGGCATCGTCTTCATCGCCGATGAGGTCCAGTCAGGCTTCTGCCGCACCGGCGAATGGTTCGCCGTAAACCACGAAGGTGTTGTCCCGGACATCATCACCATGGCCAAGGGCATCGCCGGCGGCATGCCGCTCTCCGCCATCACCGGCCGCGCCGACCTCCTCGACGCCGTCCACCCGGGCGGCCTCGGCGGCACCTACGGCGGCAACCCGGTGGCCTGCGCCGCCGCGCTGGCCTCGATCGGCTCGATGGAACAGTACGACCTCAACGCCCGTGCCCGCCACATCGAGGAGATCGCCGTCGGCAAGCTGCGCGAGTTCGCGGCTGATCAGCCGGTGATCGGTGACGTCCGCGGCCGCGGCGCCATGCTGGCAATCGAACTCGTCCAGGCCGGTTCCAAGGAGCCGAACCCGGAGCTGACCAAGGCCGTCGCCGCCGCCTGCCTCAAGGAGGGTGTCATCATCCTCACCTGCGGCACGTACGGCAACGTCATCCGGCTGCTACCGCCGCTGGTCATCAGCGACGAGCTGCTGCTGGACGGCCTCGAGGTCCTGGCCTCGGCGATCAAGGCCAACGCCTGACCCGCCCCTGAAGTGAGCTGCCGGGAGGGCAATCCCTTCCCGGGGACCGGTTTTCCGGATCAGCGAAAGAGTCGCGGACACATCATCCGCGGCTCTTTCGCCGTTAAAGCGCCAGCCGCTATGGTTCCATGCCGCTTACGTCCGGCCGTTATGTGCCGGGCGGCTACTTCCAGGGCGTGGAATCGCGCTGGTCAAGGGAAAAGATTGTGCTGCTCAGGGCCATTGGGCACCACCAATTCGGGGGCCGGCTGGACTAGAGTCGGTGCTATCCACTGCAGGAACGCAGCCGGCCGACGTCGCCCGGAACCCTTAGGGCGCTGTTGGCGTCTGCCCAGACCCAATAAGGGGTTCATACATGCGATACGTAGTCGGTTACACTCCCACCGAACGCGGCGCGGACGCCGTCGCCCTGGCAGCGGCCATGGCCCGGGCGCAGGAAGCGCAACTCGACCTTGTCTATGTGGTCAACCGACACACGCCGTATGTGGCCATCAACCCGGAAGGAAGCGGGGTCAGCGCCGCGGAGCAGCAGATCCTCACCACGGAACGCCAGGCAATGGCGCTGGTTCCTGAGGGTCTGGAGGCGCAGTTCCACGTCCGCCAGGCGGACTCGTTCGCGACGGGCCTCATCGACGCAGCGCTCGAGTACCGGGCCGGCCTGATCGTGGTCGGCGCCGCCGGCAGCGGCCTCTTCAAGCGGCACACCGTGGGCACCGTGGCCAACGCACTCCTGCACGCCGCCCCGGTTCCGGTGGCACTGGCGCCGCACGGTTACCGCCGGACCGAAGCCATCACGCGCCTGACCCTTGCCGTGGGCCAGCGTGCCGGAGCAGAGGCGGCGATCGACGTCGCCATTGAATCCGCGGAGCGCCGCGGGATTCCGCTCCGGCTGGTTTCCCTGGTGGAACTGGACGTCGAGGGGGACAGCGGGGAAAACGTCAATGCCGCCCACATCCACGCCAACACCGTCCTTGCCGCCGCCGCGCACCGTCTGCCGGAGGGCCACCCCGTCAGCGTGGAGGTCGCCCACGGGCGCACGATCGAGGAAGCAATCGATGACCTTGAATGGGACGACGGCGAGGTCGTGATGGTGGGCTCTTCGCGCCTGGCGGAGAAGTACAAGCTGTTCATCGGCAGCACCGCGTACAAGGTGCTGCGGGCACTCCCGGTCCCGATGGTGGTGGTCCCGCGCGACTACCAGCGGGTGGATACCTTCCCTGAGGTCTGAAGTCTGAGGCTTAGCCCGCTGATTCTGGGGCACCGTCCCGCTGCGTCAGCAGGTCCGTCATGTCGGGAACGGACAGCGGACGGCTGAAGAAATATCCCTGGCCGAATTCGCAGTCCAGCCGCCTCAACCTGTCCGCCTGCTCGCTGTCCTCGATGCCTTCGGCCACGGCGCCCAGCCCGGCCGAATGGATCAGCTGCAGGATGGCCGCGACGAACCTCTCCTGCTGCCGGTCCGTGGTCAGCCCGTCGAGCAGGGACTTGTCGATCTTCGCCCGGGCGGCCGGAAGGGTGCGAAGGTAGCTGATAGACGAATAGCCGGTGCCAAAGTCGTCAATCTCGAGCCGGACTCCGAGGTCATTCAGCGCCCGCATGGTGGCCGTCATTTCCGGTCCGCCGCGCATGATCGCCGTTTCGGTGATTTCGATGGAAATCTCGGACGGGTCGACGTCGTGCCGGGCGAGCAGGCATTCGACGTAGGGCGCCAGATCGGCATGGTGCAGGTTAACTGGCGAGAGATTGATGTGGGTGCTGAACTGCGCCGGAAGCCCGGGGCTGGACTTCCAGAGGCCGGTTTGCGCGATCGCGTTCCGGAGCACCCAGTGGCCGATGTCCAAGGTGAGACCGGCATCATCGGCGGCCTCGAGAAACGTATCCGGCGTCAGCAGGCCCAGGACCGGGTGGCGCCAGCGGATCAGGGCCTCGGCCCCGGCAATCCTTCCGCTGCGCAGATCCATGATGGGCTGGTATTCCAGCTCGAGCTGGTCCGTGGCCAGCGCCGTTCTCAGTTCTGCCACCTGGTGGACCCGCTGCTTGGCGGCCTCGTGCATGGCCGCGGAAAAGACCAGGAGAGTGTCCCGGCCGCGTTTCTTGGCCTCGTGCATGGCGATGTCGGCGTCGCGGATGAGCTCCTCGGCGCTGAGCCGGGGTTCGCCGAGGCGGACACCGGTTCCCGCCGTGAGGGCGATTGCGACGCCGCCGGCCACGATCCTGTCGTTCAGCGATGCGCCGAGCCGGGACGCGATCTCCAGCACCGCGTCCGGTTCCTGGTTCACGACGAGCACAGCGAACTCATCGCCGCTCAGGCGTGCGATCAGGTGACCTTCTCCGGCCGCCGCGCCCAGCCGCAGGGCCGCTTCCCGCAGCACGGCGTCGCCCGCGGCATGGCCCAGGCTGTCGTTGATGAGCTGGAAGGAGTCCAGAGCCAACAGGATGAGGGATGGCTGGCCGTCCCCGCCGGCCACGGCTTCGGCTACTTTTTCCTGCAGCAGCGAGCGGCTGGCCAAGCCCGTCAACTCGTCGGTGTTGATGACGCGCCGGAGTTCAGCTTGGGCCGCTTCAAGCAGCGCAGTCCGCTCGGCGACCCGGACTTCAAGGTCTTCGTACATGCTTTGAAGCTCTTCGGCCAGCAGATTGATGCCGGTCGTTACGGCGTCAATGCGGTCCCGTGCCGGGGAGACCTGCAGCCGGTTGGACAGATCGCCCGAGGACAATACGACGATGCCGTCAACGAGTTCCTCGAGGCGGCGTTCATCATCACGCCCGCTCATGGCCCTGCGAGGTCAGCCAGCGGACCGTGTCAGTGCTGTTGGTGAAAAGGCGTAACACCAGCAATCCTCAATTTCTCCCCAACATGTCCATTCATGATGACACGAACCCACGGCGGCATTGGTGCGCAGACGGCCGATGGACGGGCCTAGGTTGCGGGCTTAGGCTGCGGCGCGGGCCAGTTTCCGG
>JBKPJW010000397.1:0-17140 GCA_046730875.1 Actinomycetota bacterium
TCCCGGCGAACGAGAAGGTGGGTCCGGGGGACCGGTTCATCGTCAACGAGCTGGCCAAGGTCAAGCGCACCACGAAGTTCGCGCTGGCCACCAAGTCCGATCTGGCCACTCCTCAGCAGCTCGGAGAGCACCTGCTGTCGATCGCGAAGCTGGGCAGGGACACCGGCACGGTCTGGGAGGAGATCGTCCCGGTCTCCGCGAAGTCCGGCGACCAGGTCCGCCTTCGTCACGATCGCGATGACCGGCTTGTTTCCGGCGGCGGCGAGCTGCGCGGCGATGAATTTGTCGCCGGGGCCGATCTTCTCGTTGGCCGGCAGGCAGAAGCCGATGGCGTCGACCTCGGAGAGGGTGTCGGCCACGAGGTCGTTGAGGCGCTTTCCCAGCAGCGTGCGGGGACGGTGCAGCCCCGGAGTGTCCACCAGGATCAGCTGGGCGTCGTCCCGGTGCACGATGCCGCGGATGGTGTGGCGCGTGGTCTGCGGCTTGGCCGAGGTGATCGCGACTTTCTGGCCGACCAGGGCGTTGGTGAGGGTGGACTTGCCCGCATTGGGCCGCCCGACCAGCACCGAGAACCCGGCGCGGTAGCCGCCGTAGGCTGCCCCGCCGTCGGACTTATTCTGCTTGCTCACGTAGGACTCCCTGTTGGATTGGTGCGGCCTCGTCGAGAAGGTCTTCAAGGTCAGTGTGTTGTTTTGGTACAGCGGCCGCAATGATGTGGCTGACGCGGTTCCGCCGGCCCTCGAGCCGGTCGGCGCGGAGGGACAGGCCGTGGACCTGGACGGCGCTGCCGACAATCGGCACCCGCCCGAGCGCCTTGGCCAGCAGCCCGCCCGCCGTGTCCACTTCGTCGTCGTCGAGCTCCAGATCGAAGAGCTCGCCGAGGTCATCGATGCTCATCCGGGCGCTGACCCGGTAGCTGCCGTCACCCAGGGCCACGGCCTCGGCGCTTTCGGTGTCGTATTCGTCCACGATCTCGCCGACGATCTCCTCGATGAGGTCCTCGAGGGTGACCAGTCCAGCCGTGCCGCCGTATTCGTCGATGACGATCGCCACATGCGTGGACTCCTTCTGGAGTTCGCGCAGCAGGTCGCTGACAGGCTTGGAGTCCGGCACGTAGCGGACCTCGCGGGCGAGCTCGTCCACCACCGGTGGTTCCTGGTCCGGGGCGAGGTTGTGGAGCACGGCGGCGACGTCTTTGAGGTACACAATGCCCAGGACCTGGTCCGTGTTTTCGCCGATGATGGGGATCCGTGAGT
This sequence comes from Actinomycetota bacterium, assembly GCA_046730875.1. Classification (GTDB taxonomy): domain Bacteria; phylum Actinomycetota; class Actinomycetes; order Actinomycetales; family Micrococcaceae; genus Arthrobacter. The sequence continues at coordinate 1,257 of JBKPJW010000397.1, forward strand.
ACCCGGAGCGCAGGAACAGCGACATCGCACGCCGCAGGCTGGAGCCCGAGTCGATCGTGAGGATGTCGGTGCGGGGCACCATGACGGAGCGGACCAGGGTGTCGCCGAAGTCGAAGACCGACTGGATCAGCTCGGCCTCGTTGTCCTCGATCACGTCCGATTCGGTGGCGCGGTCCACGATTTCGCGGAATTCCTCTTCGCTGAAGAACGCCTCGTTGTCGGCCGGTGCGCCGGGGGCGACGGCGCTGCCAAGCCGCACGAGCCAGCCCGGGATCGGGCCAAGGACGGCGTAGAGGGACCGGACCAGCGGGGCGCTGAACCGGACCAGGGCGGCGGAGTGGACACGGCCGAGCTGCCGCGGGGACACCCCGACAATCACGAATCCGAGCACCGCCATGATGCCGGTGGCGGCCAGGCCGGCCAGCCAGACGTTCTCCAGCATGCTGGAGAGGAGGACGGTGACGGCCACGGCCGCGGCCATCTCGAACCAGACCCGCCAGAACCGTAGGGCACGCATGTGCCCGGCGGGGTGCGCCAGGATGCGTTTGAGCGACGTGCCCCGGCTGTGCAGGACTGCCTGTTCGGCGTCGTGCCGGGGCAGGAAGTTGAAGGCGGACTCTGAAGCGGTCAGCACCGCGGCAAAGCTAAGGAACACCAGCGCCATGCCGGCAAGGATCAGTGGGGTCACTGCATCGTCTCTGACGGGGCCTCTTTGCCGGTGAATGCGGTGAGCAGTTCGCGCTGCAGCCCGAACATCTCTTCCTTTTCCTCCGGCTCGGCGTGGTCGTAACCCAGCAGATGCAAGATGCCGTGCGTGGTGAGCAAGAGCATCTCGTCCTGCGTGGAGTGGCCGGCGTTCCGGGCCTGGACCTGGGCCACCTGCGGGCAGATGGCGATGTCACCGAGCATGCCCTGCGGCGTCGGCTTGTCCGGGGTGCCCGGGGTGAGTTCGTCCATGGGCACCGAAAGGACATCGGTGGAGCCGGGCTCGTCCATCAGTTCGATGTGGAGCTTTTCCATCGCCGGTTCGTCCACCAGCAGGATGGACAGTTCCGCCTGCGGGTGGATATAGAGGCGTTCGAAGATGAAACGGGACAGGGCCACGAGCTCGGACTCGTCGAGAACGACGCCGGATTCGTTGTTGACCTCGATGCTCATGCGCGTTCTCCCCGCGTTTCCCGGGCGACGGAGTGCTTGACCCGGTTTCTCTGGACTTCGTCCCAGATGCTGTAGGCGTTGACGATATCCCCCACCAGGCGGTGCCGGACGACGTCGGAGGCGTCCAGTACCGAGAAGTTGACGTCCTCGATCCCCTGCAGGATTTCCTCGACGATCCTCAGCCCGGAGCGGGTGCCGAAGGGCAGGTCCACCTGGGTGATGTCGCCGGTGACCACCATCTTGGAGCCGAAGCCCAGGCGGGTCAGGAACATCTTCATCTGTTCCGGGGTGGTGTTCTGGGCCTCGTCGAGGATGATGAAAGCGTCATTGAGCGTGCGGCCGCGCATGTAGGCCAGCGGAGCCACTTCGATGGTGCCGGCTGCCATGAGCCGCGGAATGGATTCCGGATCCATCATGTCGTGCAGGGCGTCGTACAGCGGCCGCAAGTAGGGGTCGATCTTGTCGCTCAAAGTGCCCGGCAGGAAGCCGAGCCGTTCCCCCGCCTCCACGGCAGGACGGGTCAGGATGATGCGGCTGACTTCCTTCTGCTGCAGGGCCTGGACCGCCTTGGCCATCGCCAGGTACGTCTTGCCGGTACCGGCCGGCCCGATCCCGAAGATCACCGTGTTGGCGTCGATGGCGTCCACGTAGTTCTTCTGGTTCAGCGTCTTGGGCCGGATGGTCTTCCCGCGGGTGGAGAGGATGTTGGTGGTCAGCACTTCCACCGGGTTCAGCAGCGACTGGCTGCGGAGCAGCGAGACGAGCTGCTGCAGGACGGCAGGGGTGATCACCGTGCCTCTGGCCACCAGCCCGCGCACCTCGTTGAGCAGGCGCATGATGCGCGGCACATCAGCGGCAGGACCGCTGATGGCGAGCTCATTCCCGCGGACGTGGAAATCCACGGCAGGGAACTGGTCTTCGATGAACCGCAAAGCTTCGTCATGGCTGCCGAGCGACTGGACCATCTGTTCAGAGTCATCGAACAAGACCACCTCCGTCCGCAGCCCTGGTAGGGAGTGGGGGAATTCCCCTGCGGTGCGCTCTCCGGCGCTGAACCGGGCCTTGCCGTTCGCTGCTTCAGTCATGGTGTTGGCCCGCGGGCCTCTGGTCCCCTCCAGTGTGAATACGGTCGGTGCCCGTGATCCGGTCCGACGACGGTTCGCACCGTCCGCGGCCGGGGTCAACGGGTCCTTCCATCTTACGCCAGCAGAAGGGTTACGCCTCCTGCCGGCGCAGCGCGCGGGCCAGACGCGCCGCCGCCTCCTCCAGCTGCGGCTCGCTGACATGGCCGTAGGCCAGGCGCAGGTGGCGGTGGGCGTCGGTGCCCGGGCCCGACGGGAAGAAGGAGCCCTGCTGATACTCGATTCCCTCGGCGCTGGCGGCGGACGCGAGCAGCTCCGTGTCGACGGCGTCGTTCCGCAGGCGCGGCCAGAGAAACAGGCCGCCGTCGGGAACCACGGTCTCGAAGGCTCCCGGGGCCTCGCGCTCCAGCGCCGCCGCGAGAGTCCCGGCCCGGCTGCGGTACAGGTGCCGGGCACGATCGAGGGTTGCGTCGAAGAGCCCGGGATCATGGGTCAGCAGTTCGCCCACGACAGCCTGCACGAACGTGGAGCTGTGCGAGTCCTGCCTGCTGCGCAGCGCCAGGATGTCGCTGGTCAGGTGCTCGGGTACCACCGCCCAGCCGAGGCGCAGCCCCGGACCGAGGGTCTTGGTGAACGTGTTGACGTGAATGACATGCTCAGAGGCGTTGAACACCTCCGCGCCCCGGGGCGGTGCCGAGAACCACAGTTCGCGGTACGGGTTGTCGGCCAGGATGATGAAGCCGTAGTGCTCGGCGAGGCGCACCAGTTCGCGGCGTTCATCGGGCGGAAGGCTCCCCTGGGTGGGGTTGTGGAAGTCCGGCACGGTGTACAGCGCTGACGGACGGGCTCCGGCCCCGAGCCGGTCGGCGAGCTCTTGAACGTCGAGGCCGGTGCGGCCAACGCGGACGGGCAGGATCTGCGCGGCCGACAGCTCGAGTCCCCGCAGGAACAACGGGAAGATGGGGTTGTCCACTGCCACCAGGTCTCCGCGCTCCACCACCGCCTGAATGGCAAGGGCCAGTCCGTGGAAGCCGCCGTTCGTGATGACAACCCGGTTGACGGCAACACCTTCGCGCTCTGCGATCCATTCCCGCAGGGGCGATATGCCTTCGGTGCGGGAGTACTGGAGGGCGGGAACGCCCGGTCGCGCGAGAACGCGGGCGGTCGCCGCGGCGAGCTCCGCGGTGGGGAGAACTTCCGGGTCCGGAATCCCGCCGAGCAGTTCGATCGCGTCGCTGCGCCGCTCGCGCAGGGTGGCGTCACCGAAGCCCTTCGGCGCGCTGAGTCCCGCGATCAGGGCGGGCCGGCGGCCCGCCGCAATGGTCCGGGTGGTCAGGTTCACAGTCATAGCGTTGCTTCCTCTAGAAGTTTGGTGGTTGCTTGCTCCGGTGCGCTCCGGGGCGTGGACCGCGGGATGGCGTCCAGGAGCGCGCGGGTGTACGGATGCTGGGGCCGGGAGAAGATCTGTTCCACGGAACCGTCTTCAACCACCCGGCCCCGCCGGAGTACGGACACGGTGTCCGCGACCTGCCGGACCAGTGCAAGGTCGTGCGAGACGAACAGGTAGGTGAGGCCGAGTTCGCGCTGCAGCCTGGACAGCAGCTCGAGGATTCCGGCCTGCACGCTGACATCCAGGGCGGATGTCGGTTCATCCAGCACCACCACGTCGGGGCGGACCACCAGGGCCCGGGCGATGGCGACGCGCTGGCGCTGGCCGCCGGAGAGGTTGGCGGGCCGGTGCGCCAGGACAGATTCCTCCAGTCCGACCGAGAGCAGCGCGTCGCGCACGCGTCGGGACCGCTCGGCTTTGTTGCCGATGCGGAACTGATCCAGGGGTTCGCGCACGATCCTGCCGACGCGCCAGGTCGGGTCCAGGGACGTGAACGGGTTCTGGTAAACGAGCTGAAGGTGCCGGCGGATGTCACGGAGTTCGCCGCGCGAACGGCCGTGCGGGTCTTCGCCTCCAACTGCTATGTCGCCCGAGTCAGGGCGTTCCAGTCCCAGCAGGAGCCGGACGGCGGTGCTCTTGCCGGAACCGGACTCCCCGACGAGGGCGTGGGTGGTTCCGCGGTCCACGGCGAAGGACACGCCGTCGACGGCGAGGACCTCCCTGCCGGCCGTGGTGAAGCGCTTGGAGATTTCCCGGACCTGGATCTGTGGCCGGCTCCCGGTGGCGTGCGGCAGTACGCCGCTGGCCGGGCGCTGACGCCGGTAGCGGTCAGGGTTGAGCGCCGGAACGTCGGACTGCAGGCTTCTTGTGTATTCCGTGCGTGGTGCAGCGAACACCTGACGTGACGGTCCGCTCTCCTGCACGGCGCCGTCCTTGAGCACCACCAGGGTATCGGCGCGTTCAGCCGCAACCGCGAGGTCGTGGGTGATCAGCAGCAAGCTGATGTCCAGCTCCCGGCGGAGGTCGGAGAGCATGTCGAGGATGAGCTTTTGGACGGTCACGTCCAGGGCGGAGGTCGGCTCGTCGGCGACGATCAGCGCCGGGCGCGGCAGCACGGTCAGGGCGATGAGCACCCGCTGCAGCATGCCCCCGGACAATTGGTGCGGGTAGGAGTCATAGACGCGGGCCGGATCCTGCAGGCCCACCTGATCGAAGACCGAGAAGATTCGGGCACGTCTGGCCTCGAAGTTGGACTCGCCCAGCAGGGCAGCCGCCTCGTGGGCCTGTGCGCCGACGGTGCGCACCGGGTTCAGGGCCGAACCCGGGTCCTGCGGGATGAAGCCGAGGGACCGTCCCCTGAACGGGCGGAACTGCTTCTCCGGCACGGTGAGCAGTTCACGTCCTGCGAGCTTCACACTGCCGGCCACGTGGGCGTCGCCGTCGGGCAGCAGCCTCAGGATGGCCTTCGCGATGGTCGACTTGCCCGAGCCGGATTCGCCGATCAGGGCGAGGCTCTCGCCGCGCGCCAGGGAAAATCCCACGTTCCGCACGACGCCGGTGGGGCCATAGGCGACCGACAGGCCCTCGACGCTCAGCAGCGCGGAGTCTTCCGCTCCTGAACTTTTTCCTGACACTTCGGTGTCCTTTCGCTGCAGGATCATGGCACTCATTTGGTCTTCCTCAGCCACCGGCTGATCCGGTTCACGGAGAGCACCGTGCACACGATCACCAGGGCAGGGGCGTAGACGAGCCATGGCGCCGTCGGATAGGTCTTGCCGGAGGCCACCAGGAGCCCCCAGTCCGAGGCAGGTGGCGGATCGCCGTAGCCGAGGAAGGCGAGCGAGGCGATGACCAGGATCGATGTGCCGAACTGCAGGACGGCCAGCACCAGCACGGAGCGGTAGGCATTGGGCAGAATGTGCGTCAGCAGCGCGTGGAGACGGTTGCCGCCCTCAAGGTAGGACGCTTCGACGTAGGCGGCGCTGCGGATTCTCATCACTTCGGCACGCATGAGCCGGGCGAAGACCGCGACGGCGGACACGCCGGTGGCGATTGCTGCGTTAATGGTCTGGAACCCGAGCGAGCTGACGATCACCACCGCCAGGAGGAAGCCCGGGATCGCAAGCAGCACGTCCACGAACCGTCCCAGGACAGCGTCCACCCAGCCGCCGCGGAAGCCGCTCGCGAGACCGATCACGCTCCCGACGACGAGTCCGATCAGGACCGCAACCAGCGCGCTGGTCACCGACGAGGCGGTACCGAATATCACCCGGGCGTAGACATCGCGGCCGAGGTAGTCGCTGCCAAACCAGTGCCGGGCGCTCGGGGCCCCGAGTTTGGTCGAGGTGTCGCCGCTGATCGGGCTGTAGGACGTAAACACCCCTGGAACCAGTGACCACAACACCACGACGAGGACCACCAGGAAGGCCAGCACCACGGTCGGTGGTGTGCTCAGAGTCAGGCGGCGCGACGCCGCTTCGACGCCCCGCAGGCGGCCGAACGAGAGGTCCGCGCTCATGCGTTCACCGCTTCCCGGAGTTTGATCCGCGGATCCAGCAGCGGTGAAACAAGGTCGGCTGCCAGGTTCGCAGCCACGAAGACAATGGCGGAGAGGGACACGACGGCCTGCAGCACGGGCTGGTCCTCGCCGGTGACGGCCTTCTGGACCACCGTTCCGATCCCGTCCCGCCCGAAGATCGTCTCGGTGATGACCGAGCCGCCCAGCAGTTCGCCTACCACCAGTGCAATCATCGCCACGGATGGCAGCGCGGAGGGTTTGACCAGGTGCTTGAGGAAAAGCGCCGCCTCTGTCAGGCCCCGGGACCGCGCGACCACCGCGTAGTCCTGGCGGGATTCGTGGTCAAGGCTCCCGATGAGCACTTCAGCCAAGGGAGCCGACACTGGTATGGCCAGGGTAATTGCGGCGAAAAGCGTCGCGACCGCACTGTTCGGGTCTGTGGTGGTGAAGGAGTGCAGGCGGAAGGCGAACAGCTCGATCAGGACGAGCCCGATGACGAAGTTGGGCACCGAGAGGAACAGCGAGGGGATGGAGCGCAGCGCCGCACCCCATTTTCCGGGCAGATAGTGGGCGCCGTAGGCGATGGCGACGGCGAAGATCGCGGCGATGACCAGCGCGGTCGAGGCCAGGGTGAGCGTGGACGGCAGGGCGTCGCCCACGAGCTGCGCGACCGGCAGGTTTGACTGCAGGGAGAAGCCCAGCTGCCCGGTCACGAACCGCCCCAGCGACAGCGCGAGCTGCACCAGCACGGGTTTGTCGAGCCCGTAATAGGCGACGATCCGCTGGATGTCGTCCTCGCTGAGGCCATGCTGGGGGTCACGGAGCGTGTTGGTGATCGAGTCCCCGGGAAGCACGCTGATCACGAGGAATGTCAGAACGTAGGCAAGGAGGACGACGACGATCGCCTGCGCCGCCCGGATGAGCGCGAACCGCCGGTACTGGCCTGTCATGGCCGCCTGCTTCCGGTGCGGGACTGGAGTGCGGCCGTCACTTGGCGACCCATGCCGTGTAGAAGTTCGCGTAGGCCAGACCGTTGTAGCTGACACCCTTGATCGTGGGCGAGATGAGATAGAGACGCTGCACGAGCTGGTTGAGCGGGATGAAGTAGCCCTGCTCGAGCACATACTGCTGGAGCTCGCCGGCGACAGTCTCCCGCGACTTCCGGTCGGAGGCGCTGGCGATGGCGGTCGACAGGTCATTGAGCTTCTGGTCGCTGGTTCCGAGGTTGAACCAGTTCTCGCCCTTGTTCTGGCTGGTCAGTACGCCCGCAACCGTGCCGACGTCGACGAAGCTCCGCGAGGTCTGGAACAGCGGCGGCCGGCTGGCCTGAATCGCGGCGTACCCTGCCACATCCACGACTTTCAGGTTGACCTTGATGCCGATCCGCTTGAGCTGCTGGGCGATGAGCTCGTCCTCCGCCTGGGTGGAGGGAACGTATGGGTTCGGCGACAGGCTGAACTCGAGGGTCTTGCCGTCCTTCGCCCGGTACCCGTCGGGTCCGGCTGCCCAGCCGGCGTCGTCGAGCAGCTTCCCTGCCCGGTCGGGATCGTACTTGAACGAACTGCTGTAGTCGCCGGCCTCGGGGACGTTGCCCTGGAGCAGTGTCGTCGCGGCGCTCCAGTCGCTCGTGTAGACGGTCTTGAGGATCTCGTCCCGGTCGATGCCGTGCTGGATGGCCTGGCGCACGCTGAGTTCGTTCGTCGGGAACGTGCCGGTGTTGACCTGGAAGCCGTCGACGAAACCGAGATACCGGGGCGTCCCGACGGTGAAGCCCTGGGCCTTCAACGACTCGATTTCCTGCGGCTCGACGTTGTAGGCGACCTCGGCCTGACCCGAAGCGACCGTTGAGGTTCGCACCGACGTGTCCTTGATGACCTTGTAGGTGATGGTGTCAAGGCGTGCGGGGCCTGTGTGCCCGAGTGCCGCGGGACCCCAGTTGTAGTCCTTGCGCTTCTCGAGCACGTAGCTGTCCCCCTGTTTCCACGACTTGACCACGAACGGGCCGCTGCCGATTTCCTGGCTGAGGTCAGCCTGCGCGTCGAGCGGGAGGGCGAGCGTCTTGGGCGAGAGCAGGATGCAGCCGTGGTAGGCCAGCGTGGCGATGAAGCCCAGTGCAGGGGACGAGAAGGACACCCGGACGGTGCTGTCGTCCGTGGCTTCTGCACCCACGTAGCTGCTCGACGGGAAAAGCCCTACCTTGCTGATGCCGCGGCCCGGATCGCCCTTGGCCCACGCGTTCAGGTTGTCCACCACGGCGGCTGCGTCCAGGGGAGATCCGTCCGAGAACGTCACTCCCTTCTTCAGATGAAGCACGAAGTCCTTTGCGCCGTTGAGTTCTTCCCAGCTCTCGGCGATCCACGGGCTGAGCGTGCCTTTTTCGTCGACGTAGACGAGCTTGTCGGTGATCTGGCCCCAGAGGTTTCCCTCATAGCTTGAGATTGACGTTTTGCTGGAGACCCAGCCGGTGTCATAGCCCTGGATGAGGAACGTGATATTGCCGCCGTCGGCGGGAGTCGTTGAGTTCGATGAGCTGGAGGCCGTGGCCCCGGCGCAGGCGGTGAGCAGGGCGGAAGCGGTGACGGCGCTGACGCCCGCGAGGAAAACGCGGCGTCGCAAGTCGGGTGAGGTCAGGCGGAGGGATGTCAGGCGGGGCGATGTCATGAAGATTCTCCTGGAATACGTGGTGGGAATGGTTCTGCCGGCTGTGGCGGTGCCCTAGAGGGCCTTTCCGGGATTGAGCAACTGGTGAGGGTCGAGGGATGCCTTGATGGCGTGCTGGGCCTGCCGGTTCCGCTCTGAGAGTTCGAGGGCAGCCCATTCGCGTTTGATGGTGCCCACACCGTGCTCCCCCGTTACCGTGCCGCCGAGCGCGAGGGCGGTGCGGACCAGCGCCGTGGCCGCCTCCTGCAAGGAGGCCGGCGAGTGTGCGGGATCGCTGCCGGGCCCCATGGCTTTGCTGATGACGGGGTGCAGGTTGCCGTCGCCGGCGTGGGAGACCGCCGAAATCTTCACGCCGAAGCGGGCCTCCAGCGCGGGGAACGCCTCATAGACCCTGGGCAGCTGCGACTTGGGCACGGCGATGTCCTCGCCGATGAACCATTGGTGCTTTGGAAAGCCGCGACCGTTGCGCCGGAGCTCCCAGAACCGGGCGCCCGCTGCGTCTGTCTCCACAGTGACCCGGGCGCCGGTCGCCGCAAGCGCTGCGGTGAGATCGGCCGCCTGTTCATTGATGCCGTAGCCGTCGATTTCAATCAATATCAGCGCTGCACCACGCCCACGCAGCGCAGTTCCGGAGTGCTCGTCGATGTTCTCCAGGCTGGGCGTGTCCAGGAACTCGATCGCGGCTGGCCTGACCGGTGACAGAGTGATCGCCGAGAGAGCCTGCGCGCCCTCGGCTGTGCTGTCGAAAAACGCGGTGAGGGTCTTGCGGGCAACGGGCAGGGGCCGCAGGCGGACTGTGGCCTTGACGACGATCCCGAGCACACCCTCGGACCCGACAAACAGCGAGGTCAGGTCCAGCCCGGTGACGCCCTTGATCGATCGGTGCCCGACGGTGATGAGGCTGCCGTCCGCCAGTACGACGTCGAGGGCGAGGACGGACTCGCGGGTGACGCCGTACTTGGCGCACCGGAGTCCGCCGGCATTGGTGGCGATGTTGCCGCCGATCGACGAGATCTCGAAACTTGCCGGGTCCGGGGCGTAGAACAGGCCGTACGGCTTGAGGTGGGCGTTCAGCTCTGCATTGATGACGCCGGGCTCCACCACAGCGACCTCGTCCAGTGGCGAGACTTCGACGATGCGGTTCAACCTGTCGGTCGACACAACCAGTTGGTCCTCGTGTGCGCTGGCTCCGCCGGAGAGGCCGGTTCCGGCGCCGCGGGGGACCACTGAGAGGCCGTATTCGGCGGCGAGGCGCACCACCGCCTGCACCTGTTCCGCACTCGCCGGGAAGGCAACGGCGGGGCCAGCCCCTGCATGGTTCCCTCCGTTGCCGTGCGCCGTGGCGGCGTCGTGGCGGTACCGGCTTGTTTCCGCGGCCGGCGGCAGCACCTCGATATCGGGGCGGCGGGCAGCGAGGTCGCGCACGAACGCCCCGATGACGCTGGATGTCGCGGCCGTTTCCACTGTAGTCACCTTGGTTCTCTTTCTTCCTGGATGACAGCGCTTTCCGCGGAATTCCCGCATAGCGCCATCTCAGGGGTTTCGGGTATCTCCGGTCTCGATATAACCGGAGGAATTCAATGCTTGAAGGTATTCGCGGGCTCAATAATCTGCCAACTCTTCATGACATCGGGAAACGTATTTCTCAATTTGGCGTAACTGGAATTCTTGAATCATCAAATGAAGTCACATCCCGCAATATGACTCCGTCTTGCACAGGCGGGACGGACCATCCTGCTTTCGGGCCGCAAAGACGACAGCGACTGCGATGCAGGGCAGTATTTCCGCGCACCGGCGGCGTGGATTCATTAGCCGCGGCGTAGGCGCGAGGGCACGGAAGAGTTGATTTTCGGGGTCGCCGGATCCCATGGTGGCCGAACTTGAGAAATTTGTGTCTCCAGGCTCAGCAAATGTTTATCGGCAGCCCCGATTGATCCACGCGGGGATAGAGAAGTGCACGGATTGAGAAGTGCGGGGATTTAAACAGGTAAAGGGGTGTCGAGTGACACAGAGATGCAGGGCCTTAACGAGCTGAAGGAGTTTAGAGATACGTGTTTCCGAAGATGACGAACCCGTCGAGCCAGTGGGCTCCGGTCATCGGGAACGGCTGCTGGACGTCTTCCGGCTCGGGATCGTGTCCCTGGGCGCGGCGGGCGGGCCCGGCCGCCGTCGAAGGCCACGCTGCCCACAGGCCGGCGCCGGCCAGTAGGACGCCACAGGCCACGACGATCCACACCGGGCTCACGCCGATCCCCCGGACACCGGGTGCAGGCGGATGCCGTCCCGGTGCCCGTACATGTTGCGTCCCTGTCCTGTCGCGCTGACCACCCACACAATGGCTGAATCCGGCGTCTTCGTATCCACCCGCCCCACGTACGAGCCGTGAGCCGAGATGACTTCAACAGTGGAGCCGACCTCTATTGAGCTCCAGTCCTCAGCAGCTGCCCACGCATCGACGGTGTCCGGCAGCAGGGTTCCGCGACGGCCTCCGCGGCGGGACGGTGACTTCAGCGTGGTCATGCCACACTCTCCAGCGCGCCGGCGCGGGACTGGACGCCCACATAGTCTCCCTTGAAGAAGAGCAGCGGCTCTGCGTCGGCACGGGCGCTCAAGGCGCGGACAGCGCCCACCACGATCGTGTGGTCCCCGCCGTCGTACTCCTGGTGCAGTTCGCAGTCCACCCAGGCCAGCGCCTGGTCCAGGACCGGGTTTCCGAGCGGCGAGGGCGAGTGGTCCACGCCGGCGAACTTGTCCGTTCCCGAACGCGCGAACTGCGCCGCAAGGTGCTGGTGTTCTGCCGGCAGGATGTTCACCGTGAACCGGCCCGCCGCGCGCAGCAGCGGCCAGGTGCTGGACGTCCGTGCAGGGCTGAATGTGATGAGGGCGGGTTCCAGGGACAGGGAGGAGAAGGACTGGCACGTAAACCCGGCCGGTCCGTGCTTCGTTGCCGCGGTGATCACCGTCAGTCCGGACGCGAAGTGCCCGAGAATGTGGCGGAGTTTCGTCGGGCTGAGATCAGTTTGTTCCGTCATAACGAGTCCTTTCGACGCTTGTAAGCCCAATCAACCACCCGGGACACCGCTTCCCAAGCCCGGTTGAAACGCACAGTCGCGCAAGGACACAACCCGTCACGCACCCGTTGCATGGCGTAAAGAATGGGCCCGTCCGGGGACCTGGATGAGCTGCCGGCCGCTGCTCACGGGAGCTCGTGCGGGGTCAGTTGGGCAACAAGGGTTCCACGGCCACGGCCGGTAGGCTCGGTTGATGGCAAACTCCGAGAACCTGATAGACCTCAGATCCGCCTACGACACAGTCGCCGAGACTTATTCGACGGTGATACCGGACACAAGCTTCGAGGCCCCTCTGGACCTGGCCATGGTCGACCACTTCGCCGCCCATGTGCGCGCTACGACGGCGGACCGTCGGGTGATCGACGTCGGCTGCGGCGCCGGACGAATGAGCAGCTATCTCGGCCAGGCAGGCCTGAGTGTCAGCGGTGTCGACCTGTCTCCGGAAATGGTCCGGGTCGCACAGCAGCTGCATCCGGAGCTGCTGTTCGACGTCGGAGAGCTGACCGACCTGCCGGTGGCCGACGCGGCCGCAGACGGCATCCTGGCTTGGTATTCGATCATCCATTCTCCCCCGGCAGCCCTGCCGGGGATCGCGCGCGAGTTCTGGAGAGTGCTCCGCCCGGGCGGATCGGCGCTCATCGCCTTCCAGGCGGGCAGCGGCCACCGCACGATTGACCGCGCGTACGGACACGACATCGAACTCCGTGCAGAACTGCACGCCCCGGACGAAGTGGCTCTCGGGTTCACTGAACAAGGTTTTGTGATGCGCGCGCAACTTGTGCGCGCACCGAGAGCCATGGAAAAACACCCGCAGGCGGCCATCCTCGTTGCCAAACCGTCCCTGCGCTCTTAGCGGCTGCCTGCCGGTCCTCTCGAAAGTTATTCCGCGGTGTTTCCGGGATTTCACCCGTAGCGGGTGAGGTTTGTGCCGGGCTTGACGCCAACAATGGTCGTACCCTCCAATGGCAGGGCTGAGGGACAGACCGTCCCGGAAACATGAACGCGTCGCACCAATGACGCTGCATCTTTGAGAGCAGGAAAGGCAAATGAGTTTCTGGGAAAACTCTCGGGATATTTTCCGGGGGTTCTGGTCTGACGGCGTTCGCGGCATCGAAGATGCCTTAGGCAGCAGTGCGCGGATTCTTCCAGGACGCTGAAACGTTTGCCTTGCTCCTGCTGGCGGCGCATATATTCCTCGTGACCGTCGCAGCTGCCCTCGTCTCGATGAATCGCCGTCCATCCTCGGCTATTGCCTGGGTGCTCGCCATAATTTTCATCCCGATCCTCGGTGCCGTCGCGTATTTCTTTGTCGGTTATTCGAAACTGCCCAGGGCACGCAGGGACAAACAGCGCGAAGTCAACGATCTCGTCCTGGCTCGAACCAAAGGTAGCCCGCTGGTTAGCGGCGGTCTGGACTGGCCGGAGTGGCTGCATTCGGCGGTGGCGTTGAACAACAACCTTGGCGCGCTCCCTATGGTCGCGGGCAACAGTGCGACCCTGTTGCCCGACTACAACGGCACTTTCGATGCCATGATCGCTGAGATTGATTCGGCCACCAGTTACGTGCACGTGGAGTTTTACATCCTGGTGCTGGATGCAACGACGGCGCCGTATTTTCAAGCGTTGGCCCGGGCAAGATGGCGCGGCGTCGACGTCCGGGTTCTGTCCGATCATCTTGCTGGACTGAAGTTCCCCGGCCGGAAAGAAACCCTGGACTTCCTCCAGGAGATAGGGGCGGAATATCGCCCCATGCTGCCGGTGCGGCCGTGGCGTGGTGAATGGCAGAGGCCGGACCTGCGCAACCACCGGAAGATTTTCGTCGTCGATGGGCGCGTGGGGTTCACCGGATCCCAGAACGTCATCGACGCGAGCTATGACACGAAGAGCAACCTGAAGCGGGGGCTCCAGTGGCACGAGCTGATGATGCGCCTTGAGGGACCTGTGGTTCGGGAGCTGGATGCGGTCTTCGCGACGGACTGGTACAGCGAAACGGGTGTGATACTGCCTCTAGGTTCGAGCCCCGCGTGCGTGGGCCACAGTTCTGAGCTTATTGACGCACAGGTCCTGCCCAGCGGTCCCAGCTTCGATAACGACAACAATTTGAAGCTCTACGCGACGCTTATCCACAAAGCTGAGCGGCGTGTCAGCATCACCAGTCCATACTTTGTCCCGGACGAATCCATCCTGATGGCCATTGTCACGGCAGCCGCGCGGGGGCTCAGCGTCGAGCTCTTCGTTTCCGAGGTCGGAGACCAGAGCATGGTCTACCATGCGCAGCGTTCCTACTACGAGGCACTGCTCCGCGCCGGCGTAAGGATCTATCTTTACCGGGCGCCCAAGGTGCTGCACTCGAAGCACTTCACCATTGATGAAGAGGTTGCGGTGATCGGGTCCAGCAACATGGATGTCCGTTCCTTCAGCCTCAACATGGAGGTATCCGTGCTGGTGCACGGGCGCGGTTTTGTGGACGCAATTCGCGGGATCGAAGACGGATACCGCCTGGAAAGCCGTGAGCTGCAGCTCGAGGACTGGGGCCGGCGGCCCATAGCCCAAAAAGCATTCGACAACCTGGCGCGCCTCACCGCGGCCCTCCAATAGGGATTGGCGACCGCTCCGGTGGAAACCGACCATCTCTGCCTGGCCCTATACGAGCTCTACTTGGCTCTGCACAAGCGACCGGACCGCCCATCGCAGGATAAGGGCTGAGCCGGCCTTCCACGCCAGCCACGGGACTTCAGGCGGCCGAAATAAAGTATCAACTTTGTATCGGCCTCATATCGTTCCCGTTGCAGTTCCTGCGCCGGGTCCCAAACCCGGGTGTCGCGCCGCGCCCGTGTGCCATGCTGGAATTCGGCTGTCCCCGAGATCGTCGAGCCGGTCTCCGGCAGGTGTTGGACGGGCGGCCCACGGCGATCTACGACGGCTACAAAAGGATCAGCGCCGCCGGAACGCGGCGCGCTAGACGAAGGGACTGCGGAATCAGGAAGCGTGGAATTCAGCAATCATCAGTGGGACGCGTCCGCCGCGCCGCACTGGTGCTGGCACTGCCCGCCGTCCTCATCCTTTCGGGCTGCGTGGCGACGCCCCAGGCCGGCATCACGAACTCCAGCAGCCCGTCCGAGCTCATTCCAACCCCGGCATCAGGCGCCCCGATTACCAGCGCTCCGCTCGAAACCGCCCAGACCTCGAACAAGGCTCCCGTGTACTGGATCGGCCGGAGCAATGACAACGCGTTCCTCTACCGCGAGTTCCGTGACGTTCCGGATCAGGACAACCCCGTTACCCGCGCCCTCCGGGTGATGATGTCCCAGAAACCCCTGGACCCGGATTTCTTCACGCCCTGGCAGAATCCGAAAAAGCTGGCGACGTCGATTTCCGGTAAGAACGTCATCACAGTGGATGTCTCCGCGGATGCCTTCAACAGCAACGTGGATGCGGCAATGGCAGAGCGCGCCATTCAGCAGCTGATCTACACGGCGACGGCTGCCGCGGCCAGCGCGGGCCTGATCGATTCCGGCCAGCAGGTGCAGGTGGTGGTGCTGGTAGACGGTCATACAGATTACGTCGCCTTCAACCATGTCCGGCTGGGCGCACCGACGTCCCGCAGTGCGGGCATGGTGGCCCCCGTGTGGATCATTGATCCTCAGGAGGGCGTGTCAGTTCCTGACGGGTCGGTCAAGATCCACGGCCGCAGCACGGTCCAGGGCGGGAAACTCCGCTGGGAGATCCTCAAAGTTGACGGCGACGACGCCAAGACCGCGTATCTCAACGGGAACGCCACGGCCTCGGCCGAATCCGCCCAGTCCGGTTTGTTCACCTTGTCCGTGAACCTCGGCCCGGGTAGTTACGAAATCCGGGTATCCCAGGTGGATTCCAAAGACAGCGACAAACAGCAGTTTCTCGACACCCGCGGCTTCACCGTTAAATAAGTCACCGTTAAATAAGTCACCGTTAAAAAGTCACGGTTGAATAGTCACCGCTGTATCGTCACGGTCTCAGAGCAA
>JBKPJW010000398.1:0-37460 GCA_046730875.1 Actinomycetota bacterium
GCTTGGCCCTGCCGTCCTGTTCGGGCCGGAGGCTGCCCGGCGCAGCGCTCAGACGTGCTGATCGACGAGCACCGGGTTGCCGTCCGGATCCAGCACGATGAAGCTCGCCGGCCCCGCGGTTGCCTCGTCTGCCTCGGACAGGAACTCCGTGCCCTTGGCTTTCAGCTCCCGCTGCAGCTCGCGCACATCGGTAAAGCCGTCCACGGCCTGGGCGTTCTGGTCCCAGCCCGGGTTGAACGTGAGCATGTTCTTCTCAAACATCCCCTGGAAGAGGCCGATGACCGTCTCACCGTTCTTCAGGATCAGCCAGTTCTGCGCGATGTCGCCGCCGAAACTGCTAAAGCCGAGTTTCTCGTAGAACGCAGCCGAAGCCGCGATGTCCTTGACGGCGAGACTGATGGAAAAGGCGCCGAGCTGCATGGTGTTACTCCACTCTCCAGGGGACGGATGTTCCCGATGGTACTCGTGGCTGCTGGCGGAGAACGCGCGGGACGCGAACGGGACGAGCGGCGGAGCTACAAAACGAATCAAGCACCATTGATCGATCTATCCAAATTGATATAATTGGGTGGTGAGCTACACCCCATCCAGTGACGCTCAGACGGCGTCGGAATTCCTCCGCCTGGCCGGGCACCCAGTGCGCTGGCAGCTGCTGGGCGAGCTGGCATACAGCGACCGGCAGGTGCGGGAGCTGACGGCGCTGGTGGGCCAGCGGCAGAGCCTGACCTCCTACCATCTCGGCCAACTGCGTGCCGGCGGGCTGGTGACTATGCGGCGAAGCTCGGCTGACGGCCGCGACACCTACTGCAGCCTTAACATGCCGGCGTATCGCGAACGGTTAGCCCAGGCCGGCGCGGCGCTGCACCCCGGACTGCGGCTGGTGCCTGCCGAGCTGAGGCCGGAGGCCGCCGGGCCTGGCAGGCCGGGGGCTCACGCGCCCGCCTCCTCGCCCGTCCGCGTGTTGTTCCTGTGCACGGGCAACAGCGCCCGCTCCCAGATGGCCGAGGCAATCCTGGCACGCGTGGGTGGCTCCCGGGTCGAAGCCGCGAGTGCCGGCAGCCACCCCAAGGATCTGCACCCCAACGCCGTGCGCGTGATGCGTGAGTGGGGCATGGACATTAGCGGCGCCCGTTCCAAGCATCTGAGCGAGTTCGCAGAGCAGCGGTTCGACTATGTGATCAGCCTCTGTGACCGCGTCCGGGAAGTCTGCCCGGACTTCCCCGGACCGCCCGCCATGGTGCATTGGAGCCTGCCCGATCCGGCGGCCGAAACAGCAGATGATCAGGACGGCTACCCGGCGTTCGTTCGCACAGCAGAGGAACTGAGCACGCGGATCCAGTTCCTGCTGTACGCAATCGAGTACTCCGAAACGAGTTCGGAAAGGAGCTAGCAATGCCCAACAACGATTCGGAGCTGGTCAGCGTCCGATACATGGTGGACGACGTCGACGCGGCGATCGACTTCTACACAAAGCACCTCGGATTCACCCTCAGGATGAGCGCCGCACCGGCGTTCGCCGACGTCACCCGAGGCCGGCTGCGGCTCTTGCTGAGCGGGCCGACGAGCTCGGCAGGCCGGCCAATGCCGGACGGCACGGTGCCGGCACCGGGAGGATGGAACCGCATCCACCTCATCGTGGACGACGTCGCGGCCGAGGTGGAGCGGCTGCGCGGCGCGGGCCTCAGCTTCCGCAATGAGATAGTCAAAGGTCCCGGCGGACAGCAGATTCTGCTGGAAGACCCGTCCGGCAACGTGGTCGAGCTGTTCCAGCCTGCCGGCGCATAGCCCACGATCTATCAAAGCGGGCGGCCCCAGTGCGAGGTCCCGCTACGAGCGCGTCAACAGTCGGACCGGGGCACCCGCCAGCCATGATCGGACGTCTTCGAGGGCTCCGCCGTAGAACTGCGCGTAGCTCTCGTGGGTGACGTACCCCAGGTGCGGTGTCAGGAGAGTGTTCGGGGCGGCCAGAAGCGGGTGGCCCGCCGGCAACGGCTCCTGGTCGAAGACATCGAGGGCTGCGCCCCGGATCCAGCCTTCCTCGAGGGCACGAATGAGGGCGGACTGGTCCACGAGCGGTCCCCTGGCCGTGTTGACGAGCATTCCGCCCGGTCCGAGCAGCCGCAGCTCGGCTTCACCGACAGTCCCTTCGGAGCGCGGGGACAGCCGAAGGTGAATTGTCACGACGTCGGATGCCCGGAAGAGTTCGTCCTTGCTGACTTTCCGGACCCCGGCGGCCTGTGCGGTGGCCTCATCCAGGTTCTGACTCCAGGCCAGTACGTTCATGCCGAACGCGTGCGCGTAGGCCGCCACCCTGTGACCGATCTTCCCCAGCCCAACTATCCCCAGGGTCTTGCCCGCAAGTTCAGAACCAACCGTGTTTTGCCAACGCCCGGCCCGCAGCGCATTCTCTTCAGCCGTCAGGTTCCGGGCCAAGGCCATGAGCAGCGCCCACGTCAGTTCAGGGGCGGCCGACGGCGATCCGCCCGTTCCACAGACGGTCACGCCATGCTCCTCCGCCGCGGCGAGATCAATGGCCGCGTTTGCGGCGCCGGTCGTGATCAGCAATTTCAGGCGTGGCAGCCTCGCCAACACAGCCCGCGGAAACGGAGTCCGTTCCCGCATAGCGACAACGACGTCGAAGCCCGACAGCGCGTGGACAGTGTCCGCTTCAGAGGCGAACGGCTCGCTGAAGACGGTGACGCTGACGCCGTCGGCACGCAGGGAGTCCCAGCCTGCGTAGTCGCCCGAAACCTGCTGGTAGTCATCCAGAATTGCGAGCCGATACTCGGTCATATTTTGTTCAGTCCCCTAGTTCCAGCCGCTTACTCCCGGCCGGGCGCCGGGACGGTCACCGGTGTGTGCTCGATGACCAGTGTGCTCCGCTGGCTTCCTGCTGCTACCAGGCGGGCATTGCGTTCGTCATTGCCGGTTGCACGCCATTCGGCGATGGCGGCGTCGTTGTCGAACCTCAGGTGCCGGGCGGTGAGCCGGCGCAGGCGTTCGTTCTGTTCGAGTTCCACGAACCAGGTTTCGTCCAGGAGGGATGCGACCTCGTTCCATGGGGCCTCGTCAAAGAGCAGGTAGTTGCCCTCGGTGATGACCAGGCGTGTTTCCGGCGGGACGGCGATGGCCCCGGCGACCGCGTCGTTGACTTCGCGACGGAACACCGGTGCGAAGATCTCCCGCGAGGTCTCTGAGCGCAGCTGGCGGAGCAACGCGACGTAGCCGACACCGTCGAAGGTGTCCGGAGCGCCCTTGCGGTCCTCAAGCCCGCGGGACTCGAGCAGCGACTGCGCAAGGTGGTATCCGTCCATGGGGACCAGGGCGACCTGCCGGGGATGGTTGGTGAGCAGGTGCTCCAGCAGCCATTCGGAGATCGTGGATTTTCCGGCACCGGGCGCCCCGGCTATTCCGAGCAGGCACCTTCCACGCCGCTGGAGCAGCGCTTCAGCCCGGGCGAGGAGCTGCTGCTGGCCTGATTCGTCCCAGCGCAGGTATGGAGGGGTGTTCATCGCTTCTTCTTTCCGACGCGGCCTCGACCAGGACGACATTCACCACGAAGCAGGGCGGATGACCGATGGCCGGGCATCCGGAGCGGGAGAGTCCTAACCCTCGCACTCGATGCAGTACGAGTGCCCGTCCTTTTCACGCGCGAGCTGGGACCGGTGCCGGACCAGGAAACAGGAATAGCAGGTGAATTCATCCTCGGCCTGGGGAATGACCTGAACAATGAGTTCCTCCGAGACAATCTCCCCGCCGGGGGTCATGGCCTCATCCAGAGCATCGGAGACGTCGAGCTCACGGACGACGCTCTGGGCATCCGGAGCGTTGGCGGACTGCAGCGCCTCAAGGGAGCGGTCCTGTGATTCCTTGACGTCGGAACGTACTTCGTCGTAATCGGTTGCCACTTGGGTCATTCTCTTTTCTGGCGTTTTTCTGGCTTCTTGTCTGACGGAACTGCAACGTACACCATAGCCCCGATATTCCCTGATCAACCTCCCGCGCCAGGTCAATACCGTCCCCCGACACCCTGGCGTCGAGGTTGTTCGGGGCCGCACCGCTGCGCGTGTGGAGGCGGGTGAGGATCTGATGTTCCAACACGGTCACCGGCCAACCGTGCCCGGCACGTCTGGGAACCTTTCATTGGGCGGGGCGGGGCCGCATGATAGGCGCATGACTGAATTCGCATCAGCGGACGAATCCGCCGTCGCCAAGGCACAGCGCGAGCTCGAAGCGGCCGGCGTCCGCGCCGTGATCGGCACGGTGGTGAATGCATCGGGCGTCACGCTGGCCAAGAGCGTTCCGTTGGCCCGGCTCAGAACCTTCTCCCAGTCCGGGATGGGCGCCGCCCCCGTCTGGCATGTCTTCACCATCGACGGCGGGATAGCCTTTACGGACAGCATCACCCCCGTCGGCGATATGCGGCTCAAGATCGATATCGCGGAACTCCGCGTCCTGCAGGGCGGCCGGGCATGGGCACCGGCCAGCTTCTTCGAACAGGACGGAGCCGCCTCTCCGGCCTGTGCCCGCGGCCTTCTGACCGACGTCCAGGTCAGCCTCGACGAGGCCGGATACAAGGCCCTCGTGGGCCACGAACTTGAGTTCTTCCTGGTCGCTCCGGATGGTTCAGCGCTGGAAGACGCGCCCTGGGTCCCGTACGGGGCCACCGGTCTGCTGGACCGGTCGGAATTCCTCGATGATCTGCTGTCAGCACTGAACCACGCCGGCGTTCCCATGGAGCAGATTCACGCCGAGTACGGCAGAAACCAGTTCGAGTTCTCCTTGCCGCCGGCCCCGCCGGTTCAGGCCGCGGACACAATGGTCCTGGCCAAGCTCATCGTTGGCATCGTCGCCAGGGCCCACGGCATGCAGGCCTCGTTCTCCCCGTCGCCCTTTCCCGGCACGGTCGGAAACGGTGCCCACCAGCACTTTTCGCTCCAAAGGGATGGCCTGCCGCTGTTCTCCGGCGGCAGCGGACCGCACGGCATCTCCGCCGAGGGGGGCGCGGCCATTGGAGGCATCATCGCAGGACTGCCCGATATTCAGGGATTCCTCACGGGATCAGTCTTGTCCGGAAGCCGACTGGCCCCCGGCACCTGGTCGGGTGCCTACTTATGCTGGGGCCTGGAAAACCGGGAAGCTTCAGTGCGCTTTCTGAACGAGGGCAAGAGCAACCCGCACGGAGCCAACGTCGAGGTGAAAATCGTCGATCCGTCGGCCAACGTCTATCTGGCCTCCGCAGCCATCCTTGCGCTCGCCCTGGACGGCATCCGCGGCGGGCGCCGGCTTCCGGGCGAAATCCCGGGTGACCCCGGACGGCTGTCGGAAGACGAACGGCACCGGGCCGATGTCCGGCTACTCCCGGACTCCCCCGCCGCCATCATCGACACGCTGGACAAGTCACGCCTTGCACGCGGGCTGCTCGGCGACGCGATCGTCGATGCCACGGTGGCCGTCCGGCGCTACGAACAGCGGGTCACCGCGGAACTCACGCCGGACGAGCTCGCCAAACGCTTTCGACTTGCCTGGTCGATCTGATGGCGGGCGGTTCCTTCCCGGACTTCGTCGAACAAGTCAGCCTTGTTGATCACCACGTGCATGGCGCGTTTCAGACCGACGGTGATGAGGCACGCTTTCAGAACTCGCTCAACGAAGGGAACACCGAACCACTGGCTCATCCCGAGGACACCTACAACACGCAGATCGGGCTCGCCATCCGACGCTGGTGCAGCGGCATTCTCGACCTGCCACGGCACGCCTCACCGGCGGACTACTGGAGCCGGCGGTCCGAGCTTGCAGAACTCGAGATCAGCCGGCGCATGACCCGCGCTGCCGGGGTCAGCGACTGGCTGATCGATACCGGATTAGATGCCGCCGACTACCTCGGCAAGGCCGGCATGGCCGACGTCTCCGGCAGGCGAACCCACGAGATCGTTCGGCTGGAACTGGTCGCCGAGTCGCTGATCCCGGAGCTTGCGAACCCGGACGATTACATCGAAGAGTTCGGTCAGCGGCTGCAAGAGCTCACCCGCAGCGCCGTGGGCGTCAAAACGGTTCTGGCCTACCGTGCAGGATTCGACCAGAACCTCAGCCGGCCCACTCCCGCCGCAGTCACTGAAGCGGCCCGCCGCTGGCAGGAGAACGCGCGCGCCGGCACCCATGCGAGGCTCACCGACGTGACACTCATTGCCCATGGGATCTACGCGGCGGTGTCGCTGAAGCTTCCAGTCCAATTCCATGTCGGATTCGGTGACCGCGACCTGGACCTCCACAAAACCAATCCCCTGTACCTCTTGGATTTCCTCCGGTCCCCCGAAGTCCGAGACACACCGATCATGCTGCTCCACTGCTATCCATACGAGCGCGAAGCCGGCTATCTGGCCCACGCCTTTGAAAACGTCTACATCGATGTGGGCCTTGCCGTGAACTTCACCGGGTCGCGGAGCCGGGATCTGGTGGCCCGCTCCTTCGAACTGGCGCCCTTCACCAAAATCCTTTACTCCTCCGACGCGCTCGGCCCGGCCGAACTTCACTACCTCGGAGCGAGACTGTGGCGCAGCGCAGTCACCAAAGTAGTCGGCGGATGGATCGACGACGACGACTGTTCAGCGGCGGACGCCCGCAAGATCGTTCAACTCGTCGCCCACGAGAACGCCCGCCGCGTGTACAAGCTTCCCTGAGCCACGGACCCGAAATTCCGAGCAAGCGCGAAGCAATCAAGGCGCCGGGTCAGAACGTCTCGATCAGTTTGAGAAGCCTGAGGACAGCCGGGTTGGCTGTTTCCTCGTTCCATGCCATCTCCAGATCCACGCGGTTCAGCTCCTGAATGCCACGCCGTCCGTCAATTTCGTGGAATTCCACTCCTGCGGGCGCGAACGCCATGGCCGAGGCGGGGACCAGCGTCACCCCCAGGCCGGCCTGGACGAAGGCCAGGAGAGCCGGGACCTGGCTGGCGTACTGGGTGACGTTCGCGTGCGCGCCGGCACTGGCGAAGAGCCGAAGCACCAAGTCATGGAAGTAGCGTGCCTCCTTGGTGGAGTACATCAGCAACGGCAGCCTGTCGAGGGATCCAAGCGGCAGCGGCTCGCCCCGCGGCGCCGCCATGTTGCCCAGCAGGGAACTACCCTCGGGCAGCGCCACCACCAGACGGTCCTGCATGAGCGGCCGGGACACGACGCCGGGCCGGGCCACGATGGGGCGCAGCAGGCCGATGTCCACAGTGCCCTTCACGAGCCCGTCCATCTGGTCCGTTGATACCAGTTCCCGGAGCTCAAAGGACACGCCCGGCATCCCCTCCGCGGCCCGGCGCAACATCAGCGGCAGCGCACTTTGCCCGGCTATGGCCGTGTACCCCACGGTGATGGCGCCCGCCTCGCCGGAGGAGACCCGTCGGACATCCAGGTCCGTCTTGATGCACATGTCCAGAATCTGCCGCGCCCTCGGGAGGAGCGTGGCCCCTGCGGCGGTCAGCTCCACTTTTCTGCTGGAGCGGCTGAAGAGTTGCGTTCCCAGCTTCTTCTCCAGCATCTGGATCTGCCGGCTCAGGGGCGGCTGGGTCATGTTGAGCCGCTCAGCGGCGGCTCCGAAGTGGAGCTCTTCCGCGACGGCCACGAACGCTTCTAACTGGGGCAATGAAAACATTCATACCTTTACTGAATTGTTGAGTGCGCAGATTAGCTTGGACTTGGATCGATGGCTCCCCTTATGGTCGGTGAACCGGACAGGTAAAGCAACACCCAGTCAACCAAGGAGCACAGCGCAGTGGACCAGCCACACGATCGCCCCGAGCACGCCAACCAGGCCAGGATCACGGGCGTCTCCATCACACCGGTAGCCTTCAAGGACCTGCCGCTCCTGAACACCGTCGGCGTTCACGAACCGTTCGCGCTGCGGGCCATCGTGGAGGTCCTGACGGACGCCGGCGTATCAGGCTTCGGGGAAACCTATGGCGACGCCGGTCACCTCGCCCGGCTCCGGCTCGCGGCTGCGGCCCTGAACGGGACAGACATCTTCAACATCAACGAGCTTCGCAGCCGGATTGCCCGGGTGCTGCAGGAGGACACCATCCAGGGCGGCCACGGCATGAGCGGCATGGTCACCGGTTCCAGCACGGTTGACCGCGTTCTGTCCGCCTTCGACGTCGCTGCCTTGGACATCCAGGGCAAGCTGCTGGGCCGGCCGGTCAGCGACCTCCTCGGTGGCGCCGTGCGTGAGTCTGTGCAGTTCAGCGGGTACCTTTTCTACAAGTGGGCGGGCCACCCCGGCCAGGAGGACGACGCCTGGGGTGCGGCCCTGGACCCTGCCGGGATCGTGAAACAGGCCCGGACCATGGTGGACCGCTACGGGTTCAGCGCACTCAAACTGAAGGCCGGCGTCTTCGCGCCGGAAGAAGAGATCGCCGCCGTCCTGGCCCTCCGCGCGGAATTCCCCGACCTGCCGCTCCGCATCGATCCCAACGGCGCCTGGACCGTGGAGACCTCCATCCGCGTGGGCAAGGAATTGCACGGCGTTCTGGAGTACCTCGAGGATCCCACGCCCGGCATCGAAGGCATGGCGGCCGTGCGTCGAGAAGTGGACATGCCCCTGGCCACGAACATGTGCGTGGTCAGCTTCGCCGACGTGGCGCCCGCCGTCGCGGCCGGCGCCGTGGATGTCATTCTCTCGGATCACCATTTCTGGGGCGGACTCCGCCGGACCCAGTTCCTGGCCGGCATCACCGAGACCTTCGGCCTGGGGCTCTCAATGCACTCGAATTCCCACCTGGGCATCAGCCTTGCCGCCATGGTCCATTTGGCGGCAGCCACCCCCAACCTCGATTACGCCTGCGACACCCACTGGCCGTGGAAGGACCCGTCGGAGGACGTCATCGCCGGCGACGTGTTCACGTTCACGGACGGCGCCGTGAAGGTCCCCACGGGCCCCGGCCTCGGGATCGAGGTGGACCGTGACGCCCTGGAACGCCTGCACCGCCAGTACCTGGACTCAGGGATCAGGAGCCGGGACGACACCGGCTACATGCAGCGGATCCACCCCTCCTACGAACTTCAGAGCCCCCGGTGGTGATCGACGCGCCCGGGGTGCCGGAGCGCATCGAATCCCTCAGGATCGTGGTCACGGACCCGATCATCAGCCGGTTCGAGGACACGTTAAGGGCCGACGGCGGAGCTCACCAGTGGGACATGGCGGCGGCCTGGACGCCCGCCCGCCGGCTGGAAGCGCTGGCCGGCGCCGACGTCGTCGTCTGTTCCTCCCTCGGACCGGCGGAAGCGAAGGCTGCGGGCCGGGCGCGGCTGATCCATGTCACAGGTGCGGGCTGCGACAAAATTTCCTTTCCGCATCTGGTGCCGTCGGTTTCGGTGGCCAACACCTTCCACCACGCCCGGCCCATCGCCGAACACGTCCTGATGGTCACCCTGATGCTGGTCCGCAATGTTCGGGCTGCCGACCGGGAGGTCCGGCAAGGGCAATGGCGGACCATTGCCACGGCCGACGACGTTCCCTTCCACCCGGTCCTCGCCGACCTGACTCTGGGGCTGGTGGGGCTGGGTTCCATCGGCGCTGAGGTGGCCCGCGTCGGCGGAGCACTGGGCATGAAAGTCCGTGCCGTGCGGCGCAACCCGTCGGCCCCTCAGCCGCAGGGAGTCACTCTGGACTGGGTGGGCGGAAACCACGAGCTCCACGAGCTCCTGGCGACCTCCGACGTCGTGGTGGTGACCGTGCCGCTGGATTCCGGCACACGGGGCATGATCGGGGCGGCGGAACTGTCCGCGATGAAACCGTCAGCTTTCCTGATCAACGTTGCCCGGGGTCCCGTTGTCGACGAGGCCGCACTGTATGCGGCTTTGATGGAGCGGCACATCGCCGGAGCGGGCCTGGACGTCTGGTGGGGGTCGCCGGCGGATGGTGTGGTGCCGCCCGCGGATCTGCCGTTCGCGTCCTTGGAGAACACCATCCTGACCCCGCATCATTCCGGTCATGCCCGCAGCACCTTTGAAGGGCGGGCCACAGATATTGCCGCCAACATCCGCTCACTCGCCCGCGGCGGTGAGCTCGTTAACGTCGTGCCGTGGCCCGCTCCGGCCAGCGGCCCCGTTCCCCTTACCTAGCCTTAGATAGCCGCCAGAACGAGCTGCGCCATCAACATGACGCTGCCCAGCGCGGACGCCCCCAGGGCCAGAGCCCTCAGGCGGGCTGTGTTGAGGAAGCGGTTGACGTACCGGGACGCGGCGTAGCCGCCAACAGCGGCCGGGACCATCCATAGCGCCAGGGTCAGCATCTCCGCGGTGACCGCGCCTGCCGTCCACAGCATCAGCATCGAAACCGATGATCCCACCATGAAGAAGGCGCTCATGGTGCCGCGCAGCCGGGGGCCGTGGTGTCCTTGCCAGACCAGCGCCATCGGCGGGCCGCCGATGGAGGTGGCGGTACCCATGATGCCGGAGGCAGCGCCCGCGGCGACCAGGTTGAGCCGGACGGGCCGGGGAGCCCAGCCGCGGCCTGCCAGCACCAGTCCGGTCAGCACCACGGCCACCACCACCCACGCCAGGCCTTCCCGGGACAGGGCCGTCACCAGCCAGGCGCCGATGAAACTGCCGGGAACCCGGCCCAGCAACGCCCAGCCGGTCCCGCGCAGGTCCAGGCTCTGCCGCTCCCGCACGGTCACCATGATGGTGACCAGCAGGGCCAGCAGGATCAGGGTGGCCGGCAGCAGCGCCGGATCCACGATCGCGATCACCGGCGCCGCCAGCATGCCCATGCCGAAGCCGCTGGATGCCTGCAGGCATGCGGCCAGGAAGATCACCCCGGCGATCAGGGCATACTCGGCGCCGGTCACTCGGGACCCGTCACTGGGCGGGGACAGCGGCGGTGGCGGCCGCGGTGGCAGTTGCCGTCGCGCCGGTCAGGCCCTTCAGGGAATCAAGCGGGAAATGGCATTCCGCAATGTGCTTCGTGCCGTCGGGAGCCGCGAGGACCAGTGGTTCCGGCGACACGTCGGCGCAGATGTCCTGCGCTTTCCAGCACCGCGTCCGGAAACGGCAGCCCGACGGCGGATCCAGCGGAGAGGGCAGCTCGCCCTGGAGGACAATCCTGTCCCGCTTGGTTCCGCTGACGTCCAGCTTGGGGGACGCCGACATCAGGGCGGCGGTGTAGGGGTGCCGGGGGTGGTCAAAGACTTCCCCGGTGGTCCCTGTCTCGATGATCCGTCCGAGATACATCACCGCAACCCTGTCGGCCACGTGGCGGACCACGGTCAGGTCGTGCGAGATGAAGATATAGGAAACACCCAGCTCCTGCTGAAGCTCATTGAGCAGGTTCAGGACCTGGGCCTGAACGGAGAGGTCCAGGGCCGAGACCGGCTCGTCGAGGATGATGACGTCCGGGTTCAGGGCCAGGGCACGGGCAATGCCGATGCGTTGCCGCTGGCCGCCGGAGAATTCCTGCGGGGCCTTGCGTGCATCGGAGGGACGCAGCCCCACCATGTGCAGCAGCTCCCGGACCCTGGCCTCCCGTTCCCGGGACGTCGGGTAGAGGCCGCGGTGGGTGGCCCACGGTTCGGCGATGATGTCGCCGGCGTTCATCCGGGCGTTCAGGGATGCAAACGGGTCCTGGAAGACCATCTGCACGCGGCGCCGCCAGCTCAGCAGTTCCTTGCCGCGCAGCCCGAAGGGGTTGGTTCCCTCAAAGCTCACGGTCCCTTCATCCGGTGTTTCCAGCAGCATCAGGGTCCGCGCCAGGGTGGACTTGCCGCAGCCGGACTCGCCCACCAGCCCGAGGGTTTCCCCCCGGCCGACGGTCAGGCTGATCCCGTCCAGGGCCTTGAGCCGGGTGTTGCCGCTGGCGCTCTTGGCCACGTGGAACGTCTTGGTCAGGCCGTCGATTTCCAGAAGCGGCTCAGGCATTGTTGATCTCCTCGCTGAAGTGGCAGGCGGCGGTGCGGGCAGGCCGCGGCTCCGGGCCGGAAGGGACGGTCACCAGGTCGTCGATCACGGCGGTGCCGGTGACGGTGCCGGTGACAGTGCCGGTGACAGTGCCGGTGACGGTGCTGCCGGTGAAAGGGGTGCCGGCGACGGCGCGGAGCGCGGGCCGCTCGGCCCGGCAGATCTCCTGCACCAGCGGGCAGCGGGACTGGTAGACGCAGCCGGCGGGAATGTCGTGGAGTTCAGGTGGGCTGCCGGCGATGGACTTGAGCTGGGCGCCCCGCTCGAGGTGGACGGGCACGGATTCCAGCAGGCCCTTGGTGTAGGGATGGCGCGGATCGGAGAACACTTCGGCGACCGGTCCGCTCTCCACCACGTTGCCGGCATACATCACCGCCACGGAGTCCGCTTCCTCGGCCACGACTGCGAGGTCGTGGGTGATGAGGATGACAGCCATCTGGCCCTCCTCACGGAGTTTCCGCAGCAGCTGCATGATCTGCGCCTGGACGGTGACGTCGAGGGCTGTGGTGGGCTCGTCAGCGATCAGCAGGCGCGGGTTGAGGGCCACGGCCATGGCGATGAGGATGCGCTGGCGCATGCCGCCGGAGAACTGGTGGGGGTAGGAATTGACCCTTGACTCCGGTTCGGGGATCCCGACGCGCTTCATCAGGTCAATCGCCTCGGCGCGCGCTTGCTTGGCACTGAGACCGCGGTGGATGCGGAAGGCCTCCCCCAGCTGCACGCCCACGGTATAGACGGGATTCAGGGCAGTCAGCGCGTCCTGGAAGACGATGCCCAGCTCGGGTCCGGCAAATTTCAGCCGTTCCTTGGGGCTGAGGGCGGCCAGGTCGGTACCGTTCAGGATGATCTGGCCGTCGGCAAGGTCGCAGACCGGATCCATGATCCCGGCGAGTGCCTTGGCCGTCATGGACTTTCCGCAGCCTGATTCCCCGAGCAGCGCCAGGGTTTCCCCGGCCCGGGCCTCGAAAGCCACGCTGTTGACGGCACGCACGGTGCCGCGGTGGGTGCGGATGTCCACTGCGAGGTCGCGGACCTGCAGGACAACCTCGTGCGCCTTCGCCTGACCTGTCGCTGAGCCTGCGGCCGCGGCTGCGGCACCCGGGCGTTTGGCGGGCGTTTGTTCGGTAGCTGTTTTCACGGCTGTGCCTCCTTGGCCGGGATACGGGTGATGAGCCGCTTGCGCGGTAGCGCCAGGCGCCAGCGCTGAGCCGGGTCGGTGGCGATCCGCAGCCAGGCGGCGAGGACGTTGGCGGCAATGGTGGTGACCACGATTGCAATGCCGGGGAAG
Organism: Actinomycetota bacterium; assembly: GCA_046730875.1. Lineage (GTDB taxonomy): Bacteria > Actinomycetota > Actinomycetes > Actinomycetales > Micrococcaceae > Arthrobacter. The sequence goes on from JBKPJW010000398.1 coordinate 13,228, forward strand.
ATCGACAGCCACCATGCGGTCTGGAGGTACTGCCGGCCCTGGGAGACCATCAGGCCCCAGCTGACGTCGGGCGGCTGGATGCCGATGCCCAAAAAGCTCAGCGATGACTCAGCGAGCATCACGTAGCAGAACTCCAGCGTGGCCAAAGTCAGCAGCGTCGGCAGTACCACGGGGATGACGTGCCGGACGATGATCGCGTTGGGTTTGGCACCGAATGTGCGCGCCGCGTCCACGAAGGTCCGGCTCTGCAGCTCCGCCGATTCGGCGCGGGCGGTGCGCAGGTAGATAGGGATGCGAGTAAGGGCGAGGATGAGGACGATGTTTGCTGCGCTCGGGCTGAAAACATACAGCACGACGACGGCGAGCAACAGGGACGGGAAGCTCATGATCACGTCGGCGATTCGCATGGAGACGTTTTCCCGCCAGCCGCGGTGGTAGCCGGCCCAAACGCCCCAGAGGGAGCCGATGACGAGGGCCACGGCCACCGCCGGCAGGGCAACCGAGAAGGTGGTCCTGCTGGCTACCACCAGCCGGGCGAGCATGCTGCGGCCCAGGGAATCGCTGCCGAGGAAGTACTCCCAGCCGTGCGCGAACGTGAAAGGTGCCTTGTTGGCGAACAGCAGGTTCTGTTTTGTGGCCAGGTCTCCCATCAGGGCGGGGCCGATCAAGGCCGTCAGGCCGATGAGGACCAGGAGCAGTGCCGAAACGGTGGCGAACCGGTCCTTGAGCAGCAGGCGGAAAAGGCTCAGCTTTCCATCCTGGTTCCTGTCCTGATTGCTGTCCTGCTTGACGTTCTGCTGTTCGTGGGCCGCGGGCAGTTGTTCCGGCGCCACGGCCTCCGTGAGTGAACTCTTCATGGCTACTCCTAAGCCTTAACCGTGACCGGACGGACGCGTGCGTCCAGCAGCGCGTAGCCCATGTCGATGAGGATGTTCAGGGCGAAGATCGCGACCGCGGTCAGCAGCACGGCTGCCTGCAGGACAGCGAAGTCCCGCTGCAGGATCGAATCGATCATCAGCTTCCCGATGCCCGGCCAGCCGAAGATGGTTTCCACCACCACGGCCCCGTTGACCAGGCCCACCGTCAGGTCCCCGGCCACTGTCAGCGCGGGGGCTGCCGCATTGCGCAGCGCGTGATGCGTCACCACCCGGAGTTCGCCTGCTCCACGGCTGCGGGCAAGTTTGATGTAGGGCTCCGATAGCGCGGAGACCATGGAGCCGCGGACTATCTGGACCAGCACACCGAACGGCCGCAGGAGCAGGGTGGCGATGGGGAGCACCCAGGCGCCGGCCCCCGACACACCAGATGTCGGGAGCCAGCCCAGGGTGATCGCGAAGACCCAGATCCCCACGATTGCCAGCCAGAAATCCGGGATGGAAGCGGCAGCCATTGAAATGAAACTTGAGATGCGGTCCGCTAGGCCGTTCGGCTTCAGCGCAGCCCAGCAGCCGACCACCAGGGCCAGCAGGATAGCCAGCACCATGGTGGTGGCGGCCAGCTGCAGGGTGGCGGGAAAAGCACGCAGCGCCATGGCGGCGGCATCCTGTCCCGTGCGTAGCGACTGCCCAAAATCGAGCCGGAGCACTCCTCCGAAGTAATCGGCCATCTGCACCAGCAGCGGCTGGTCCAGACCGTTGCGCTCAGTGAAGGCGTCGCGCATCTGTTGCGTGGCATTCAGCGGCAGGTACAGGCTGGCCGGATTTCCGGTCATTCTGGCCAGCGCGAACACGCCGACGATTACCACCACCAGCGGCAATGCGCTGGAGACAATCCGCTTTCTCAAGTAGATCAGCATGGCTGTCCTTTTCTCCCGGAGGTCCGCGCTACTTTGCCGGGGTCATTTCCGAAACACGCAGCTCATCGCCACTGGACGAGTTGGGCGTGTAGGTCACGGACTTGGCCTTGCCGATGATGCCGGTCTGGTGCGAGATGTGGGCGAACTGGACAACCTTGTCGTTCTGGTAGGCGAAGATCTCCTCGAAGTCCTTCTTCCGTTCCTCGCCCGATGCCGCGTCCGCCTTCTTGATCAGGGCGTCGAACTCGGGAGTGCCGAAGTAGCTCTGGGCTCCGGTGGACAGCATGTACTGGTCCACGGTGAAGGCGGCATCGCCGGCCTGGTTGCCGTGCTGCGTCATCAGTGCCACGGCGCCTTCGTCTTCGGCGAAGGGGCGGACCTGGTAGGTCAGGTGCTGGCTGGTTTCCAGCATTTTGAGCTTGACGTTGAGTCCGGCCTGGCTCAGTTGCTCCTGCAGGACCTGGGCCAGTTCAGTGATCTTGGGGAACTGGGCGCTGCGAACCACGAGCGAGATCTGCTTGGAGGTGTCAACGCCGCCGGCCTTGGCTTCGGCTACGAGGGACTTGGCCTTGTCCAGGTCGAACGGCCAGCCCTTCAGTGCGTCGTTGTGCCCCACGATGCCACCGGGTACCAACTGGGCTGCCACCTGGTGCTTACCCTGGTAGAGCGAGTTGACGATTCCTTCCTTATCGATGGCGTAGTTGATGGCCTGACGGACGCGGATGTCATTCAGGGGTGCTTCGTTGGCGTCGAGCCGAAGGGCAACAGTCTCGTTGTTCGGGTAGTCGACGCCGAGGTCACCGATGTTGTCGTCCGGGCTTAGCCCCATCGCAAGGTCGGCCTCGCCGCTGGTAATCATGGCGGCCCGTACCGAGCTTTCGGAACGCCACTGGTATTCGGCCTTGGCGTAGGCGGGCTTAGCCCCCCAGTAGCCGTCCCAGCTGGAAAGCGTGATTTTCTGGCCGGCGTCCCACTTCTCGATCTTGTAGGGGCCCGTGCCGATCGGCTCACGGACTTTCTCCGTGGCGCTGGTGGACGTCGGGACCACCTCTAGGAATGAAAGGCGCAGCGGCAGGATGGGGTCCGGTTCCGGTGTGGTCACAGTCAGGGTGGTGGCATTCACGGCCTTCACGGCGAGATCCGCATCGCCGAAGACATAGCCCTCCACGTTGCAGCCGAGCTTGGAGTTGACGGCCCGTTCGATGGTGAAGGCGGCGGCTTCGGCATTGAACGGCGTGCCGTCCTGGAAGGTCACACCTTCGCGCAGCTTCAGCGTCCATTCCTTATCGGTGGTGGCTTTCCATTCGGTGGCGAGCTTTGGCTCGAGCTCGCCAGTCTGGGGATTGCGTTCGATCAGCGGCTCGGTGACATTCGAGCGCACCACAACACCGGTGGAGGTCAGGTTTGATTCGCAGGCTTCGAGTGTGGGCGGTTCCTGGGCGAGGACCACGCGCACCGCGGTCGATGGGGCAGCGCCGGCGTCGGAATTGGCGACTGAGCAGCCGCTCAGGCCCAGCACCGCGACGGACAGCAGGGCCGGCCACTTGGGCAGGGCCGCGGCACGGGACAGCTTTGAAGAAGACGTCATTGGATTCCTCCGGATTGGGATACTTGCGGCAGCGGGGTGCTCTAGCGGCAGTGGAGAAGGCCTCAGGAACAGTGCTTTCGGGCCGCGCTGGACTCAAGCTAGTTCAGGTGCAAAAGCCCCACAAGGCTTTGGCCGGCCCCCGAGTTTTCCAGGTAGCGCCTGTTTGCCTTCCCCATGGTCTGTGACGGGCACCACTTCGCCTGGAAATCCGCGCAGTTCCGCAGGAGAAGACTAATCAATTCACTTCGGGAATCGATCCATGCCATTTACATGTTGGACGCGTATGGATCGAAATCCTAGTGTGCAGTTATGAAGAACATCGCTGTCCTCCAGGTAGGGCCCCTCATGCCGAGCGTTCAAGAACCCATCACAAGGGACTACGGGGCCGCGCGGCTCCCCGATTCCCCCTCCGAGCGGGACGAGTTCCTGCGGCTGCACGGCACATCATTCGAGGTGGCCGTGACGTCCGGGAAGTTCGGAGTGGGCACGGACCTGATGCAGGCCCTCCCCAACCTTGGCGCGGTCATCAATTTCGGCGTCGGGTATGACACCACGGACGTTGCCCAGGCTGTCCGGCGCGGCATCACCGTCAGCAATACGCCCGATGTCCTCAACGACTGCGTGGCGGACACCGCCGTCGCGCTGTACCTGGACGTCCTGCGCCGGGTGAGTGCGGCGGACCGGTTCGTCCGCCGCGGTGACTGGCTGAGCAAAGGCAACTTTCCGCTGGCCACCAAAGCCAGCGGAAAGAGGGTGGGCATCCTCGGGCTGGGCCGGATCGGACGGGTCATCGCCCGCAGGCTGGAAGGCTTCGACTGCGAAATCAGCTACCACAGCCGCAATCCCGTGGACGGCGTCAGCTACGAGTACAAGGCCTCCCCGCGCGAGCTGGCTGCCGGCTGCGACGTGCTGATTGTCGCGGCCGCCGGCGGCCCCGGTTCCGCCAGGCTCGTGGACGCCGAGGTCCTCGAAGCGATCGGTCCCGACGGTTACCTGATCAACATCGCCCGGGGATCCGTGGTGGATGAGGACGCCCTGGTGGCTGCCCTGACAGCCGGGCGGCTGGCCGGGGCCGGGCTGGATGTCTTTGCGGAGGAGCCTAAAGTCCCGGAAGACCTCCTCGCCCTCGACAACGTTGTCCTGCTGCCGCACTTGGGTAGCGGGACTCATGAAACGCGGGCTGCGATGGCGGAACTTACGCTCGCGAACCTGCAGCAGTTTGTGGCCACGGGCTCGGTCCTCACGGCGGTGCAGGCATGAGCGTGGCCGTGGGATACGTAGCCAGCCAGGAAGGCCGCGCCGCCCTCAGTGCGGCAATCAGAGAGGCGCAGTTACGAAAGACCGCCCTGCAGATCATGGGTCCTGTCGCCGGCGAAAGTTCACCCGACGCGGAGTCGGACATCCGCGACGCCATCGCCACTGCCGCGGAAGCGGGCGTAACGGCCACCCTTCGCCCCAACGAAGGCGCCGACGCCGCGGATCTCATGATCGATGCCTCGTACGAGGAGGATATTGAACTGATTGTGATCGGTGTCCGGCGCCGCTCCCCGGTGGGGAAGCTGTTCCTCGGCAGTACCGCCCAACGTGTCATCCTCGAAGCCGGCTGCCCGGTGACTGCGGTCAAAGCCGACGTCGGCCCGCGGAACTGAGCCGTCAGCCGCCGGGCTCACAACGTTGCCTAAGGCCTCATCGCCTAGTCGCGTCCGAGCCCGGCGGCTTCCCGCGCGAGCTTGGTGATCTGATCCCAGTCGCTGTTTTCCAGGGCTGCCTTCGGGGTGAGCCAGCTGCCTCCCACGCAGGAGACGTTCGGCAATGCGAGGTATGCGGGTGCTGAGCTCAGGCTGACGCCGCCTGTCGGGCAGAACTGCACCTGCGGGATGGGCGCCCCGATGGCGGCGAGATAGTCGGGGCCGCCGGCCGGTCCTGCCGGGAAGAACTTCATGGCATTCAGGCCGTGCTCGAGGACCATCATCACCTCGCCGACCGTGGCAACTCCCGGGAGGACCGGAATCCCGATCGCCAGCATGTGTGCCAGCAAGCCCGGAGTCACACCGGGGCTGACCAGGAAGCCCGCTCCCGCTGCCACGGCGGCGTCGGCCTGGCCGGGGGTGAGGATGGTGCCCGCGCCGACGCAGATGTCCGGGACTTCGCTGGCAATGAGTTTGAGCGAGGTGAGGGCGCTCTCGGTCCGGAGGGTGAGTTCGATGATGCGGACACCGCCGTCGGCCAGCGCACGGGCAACGGGGACAGCGTGTTGCGGGTCATCGATGGTCACTACCGGAATGACGGGTGAAACGTGCAGGATGCTGGTGGCATCAGCCATGGTTGATCTCATTTCTCAGGCCGTCCAGCCCGTGGGTGTCGATAATGCGGTACCAGTGGATGAGGAGGTCGGCGAACTCCTGATGTGTCGCGAGTTCAGCGTCGAAGACGCTGCGGCAGCCAAGCAGCGCGGGGACCACCGTTGCCGCCGTGCGCGTCGCCGGCAGTGCCGCGTGGAGCTCGGACGCGAGCGGATCGTTCAGCTCCGCCGTCGCGGTGGAGGCCACGTGGTGCATCCAGGCAGCCACAGCCAGGGCCGCCCAGCGGGGCTCCCGGCCGGCGTCCAGGCTGCCGCGGACCGTGGTCAGCAGCCGCAGCCCGATCTTCTGCGAGCCGTCGCTGCCCACCTTCGCGGTGGTGTGCCCGAGCGCGGGGTTCGCGAACCGGCTGAGCACCTGCCCGCAGTACTCGGTGCCGTCCAGTTCGGCCGGAAGCGTGATCGTGGGGAGTGCGTCCTCGGCCATCATGCGGCTGCAGGCGGTGCGGAAGGCTTCCTCCCCGACGGCGTCGCTGATGGTGGTCTTTCCCGTGGCCAGGCCCAGGTAGGCCAGCATGGAATGGCTTGCGTTCAGCAGGCGCAGCTTGGCCGCTTCCCAAGCGGCAACGTCGGAGCTGAACAGCGCGCCGGCGTCCTCCCAGCGCGGGCGGCGCGACGCGAAGTTGTCCTCGATCACCCATTGCAGGAAGGATTCGGCCACCACGGCGGCCTCGTCCCGGAGGCCCAGTTCACGTTCGACGGCGTCAAGGTCACCGGCCGTGGTGGCCGGCACCATCCGGTCCACCATGGTGTTGGGGAAGGTGACATTCGCTTCCAGCCAGGACAGCAGCGGCTCCGCCTCGGCCGCCGGCAGTTCGCCGGCAAAGGCCCGCACGAGCCTGCCTGTCAGCTCCCCGTTGCCCGGAAGGTTGTCGCACGAGACCACGGTGAGGGGTCCGGCGTCGGCACGGGCGCGCTGCTGAAGCCCGCGGGCGATCTGTCCGATGGCCGTCTGCGGAGGCTGTCCCGCGAGGTCGGCGCGGACCTGTTCGTCGGTAGTGTTGAGGGTGCCCGTGCGGGGATCGATCCGGTAGCCCTTCTCCGTAATGGTGAGCGTCACGATCGCCGTGGAGGGGTCAGCGATCCGGTCCACCACGGTTCCGGGATGGTCCCGCCCGGAGACTGCCCCCACGATGCTCGAAACCACGCGGAGCGGCGCGGCACCGCTCCCCCGCTCGGTCACGGTGAAGAGCCCGTCCTGCGGCGTCAATTGGCGTGCAACCGTATCGGAGCGCTGGGTGACTCCGATGATCCCCCACTCGAAGTCGCCGGAAGCCAGCATCGCGTTTTCGGTGAACACGGCCGTGTGCGCGCGGGCAAAGGCGCCCAGGCCGAGGTGCACAATGCCGGGCCTCAGTTTTTCGCGCGGCAGCAGTTCCTGCCGGCTTGCGCCGGCAGCCAGCGAAGCAAAGCTTAAGCGTGCGATGACAGCTCTCCTTCTGTGGCGTGCAGGGCGTGCGCGCTGGTCTGTTCAAAGGTGGGGATGAAGCCGGTCCCGCCCTTGCCGCCGACCACCAGCGATGCGGCGGCCGCGCCGAACCGGGCGGCCGCGGGAAGGCTATCGCCCAGCACCATCCGGGCGGTCAGCGTGCCCACGAAGGCGTCGCCCGCTCCCGTCTGGTCCACCACCGACGGCGCCGGAATCGCGTCAACCCAGGAGGACTCGTTCACGCTGCCCTGTACATCACTGCTGGGCAGGTCGCCGTCCAGCAGGTCACCGTCCAGCTGGATCCCCTCCGCCCCGCAGGTCACGGCCACGTTCGCGGCACCAAGGCTGCGGAGCTTCGCCGCCGCCTCCTTCGGCGTGGTGCAGTCCAGCAGCGCGGATGTTTCGCCCGGGAAGGATGGAGTGACCACGAAAGCCTTCGGTGCCAGTTCGGCGAGGACCGCCGTCGCCTCCTCCACGGAGGTGAGCCGGGGCCGGAAGTTGGGATCGAAGACGAAGCGGCGGGCCAGGGCCGCAGCCTTGACGACGGCCGCCCGCGACGACGCCGAGATGGCGCACGCGATCCCGCCGGCGATCACCGCCCCCGCCGCCGAAACCACGGCCGGATCAACGTCGTCGGGGCCGAGCGTGGATCCGACGCTGCCCGAGCGGGCGTAGGAAAACTCCCGCTGCCCGTCCGGGTCGCAGTGCACCAGGTAGACGCCCTGCTGGCCGGTCCGGAACTTCAGCAGTTCGTCGGAAATGCCGAGTTCGCGGATCCTGGCGGCGATCGCCTGGCCGAGATCGTCGTCGGTCAGTACGGCCAGCAGCCCCGTGCGGGCTCCGGCCGCGGCGGCGGCCGCGGCGACGTTCAGCGCGTCGCCGGAGATGCCCAGCTGCGCCGGCACGCCATGGCCGAACGCGACGTCGGTGGCGACCTCAACGAGGATCTCCCCCATCGCGACTACATCGAAGGGCCGGTAGGGCCGGCTCTCCTGCTCTGTGGCGGTCGGTTCGTGTGTTGAGGCGCTCACCAGTCGTGCACCGACCCGTCGAGCCGGCGGTTGATGGGCAGGTACTTCGGGTCGAACGGGTAGGCTGCAGCGGCCTCCTCGTTGAACTCGACGCCGATGCCCGGGGCGTCACCGGGGTGCATGTAGCCGTCAGTGAAGGTGTGGGACGTCTTGAAGACCTCGCCCGCCGGATCCCGGTGGCCCATGTACTCCTGGACGCCAAAGTTCGGAATGCTCATGTCCACATGCAGGGCCGCGGCGAAGGAGACCGGCGAAAGATCCCCGGCGCCGTGCGAGCCGGACCGGACACCGTACAAGTCCGCGAGCGAAAAGATCCGGCGCAGGTGCGTGATGCCGCCAGCGTGCGAGACGGACGTGCGGATGTAGTCGATCAAGCGTTCGGTGATCAGCTGCTGGCAGTCCCAGATCGAGTTGAACACCTCGCCCACGGCAATGGGCGTGGTGGTGTGCTGGCGGATCAGGCGGAACGCCGACTGGTCCTCGGCCGGCGTCGGATCCTCGATCCAGAACGGCCGGTACTGCTCCAGCGAGGCGCCCAGGCGCCCGGCCTCGATCGGCGTCAGCCGGTGGTGCACGTCGTGCAGGACGTGCACGCCGTAGCCGAACTGCTCGCGCACGTGCGCCATCATCTTGGGCGCGAAGTCCAGGTAGGACGTGGTCTCCCACATGTCCTCCTGCGGGACGTTGCCGCTGGCCGGCTCGTAGGTCTTGCCGTCCACGGGCGCGATCCCGTAGGTCTTTTCCAGCCCCGGCACGGCGGCCTGCGCCCGGATGGCCTTGTAGCCGAGGTCCAGGTGGTGTTGGAAGTCGGCGCTGAGGTCCTCCAGCGTTGAACCGCTGGCATGCCCGTAGACCATGACGCCCTCGCGGGCCGCCCCGCCCAGGAGCTCGTAGACCGGCATGCCGGCCACCTTGCCCTTGATGTCCCAGAGCGCGACGTCGATCGCGGCGATCGCGGTCATCGTCACCGGCCCGCGGCGCCAGTAGGCGCCCTTGTAGAAGTACTGCCAGGCGTCCTCGATCCGGCGGGCGTCGCGGCCGATCAGCAGCGGGCACAGGTGCTCCGAGAGGTAGGCCGCGACGGCCATTTCGCGGCCGTTCAGCGTGGCGTCGCCGACGCCGGTAACGCCGTCCTCGGTTTCAATAACGAGCGTGACGTAATTGCGTCCTGGCGACGAAACCACTACTCGTGCGTCGGTGATCTTCACTGGTTGGTCCTTCGGATATTGATGGGGGATCTGCAAGTAGGTCGCAGCAGAGGCCGTTTTGGGCCCTCAAAACGGCCCCTGCTGCTAGTCAGTTGGGCTGAGGCGGAGCATGACCTTGCTGCTGCCGGAGGCGGGGTCCGCCGAGACGCGCATGGCCTCCTCCGCCTGGTCGATGCCGAACTTGTGGGTGATGACCGGGGAGACGTCCAGGCCGTCGGCCATGGCGCGGAGGGCGTCGCCGATCTCGTCGACGAACCGGTACGAGCCGATCCAGGTGATCTCGCGGGTCACCAGATCCCCCAGGGCCGCCGGCGCCGGGGCGCCGGGAAGGTTGCCCACCTGGACCAGGGTGCCGCCGCGGGCGGTGGCCCGCAGCACGCCTCCCAGGACGGCAGGGATGCCGGTGGCTTCGAAGACCAGCTCCATGTCCTCGGGAAGGCTGCCGCCGTCGGAAACGTTCAGGACCTCGTCTGCTCCCATCGCCTTGGCGATCCGCAGCGATGCGTCGTTGATGTCCGCGGCGATGACGGTCCTCGCCCCGGCGTACTTGGCCGCCGCGATCACCAGCGAGCCGATCGGGCCGGCGCCGTTGACCAGGACATCTCTGCCGGTGAGGGATCCTGCCCGGCCGACCGCGTGGATGGCGACCGCAAGCGGTTCGGCGAGGGCACCGCGCAGGGTGTCCACGCCGTCGGGCAGCGGGCGGATCTGCGACGCCTTGGCGAGTTTGCGCTCGCTGAATCCGCCGTCGGTGTGCGGGTCAAAGGCCGCCGAACCGAAGTACCTGATCCGCGGGTAGAGGTTGGTGCGGCCCGCCAGGCGGTCCGGCATGGTTCCGTCTCCGACGAGTTCCGCGGGGTGCACGGTGACCGGCTGGCCGAACTCGAGGTTGTGGACGCCGGCGCCCATCTGGGAGATCCGGCCGGCCACTTCATGGCCCAGAACGAGCGGCGACTTCAGCGCCGCCGTCCCGGAGGCACCGTGGCGCCAGTATGAGAGGTCCGAGCCGCAGATCCCGCCCCATTCGACGTCGATGACTACCTCGCCGGGTCCGGCGACAGGATCGGGACGGTTATCGATGCGGAGGTCGTTCGCTCCGTGGACTACGACGGCTTTCATACGGCATCTTCCAGGCGGACCATGTCGCGGCCGCGGACTTCGGGTCCTACGAAAGCGGAGATCAGGGTGATCAGGGAGTAGCCGATGAGCATCGCGGCGAGCGGCCACCAGTGGCCGGTGATGGCGGTCAGGGTTGCGGCCAGCAGCGGTCCGATGGCGGTGGCGAGGATCCCGCCGATTTCCTTGGCCAGGGCGAGCTGGGTGAAGCGGGTGCGGGCGCCGAAGAACTCTGCCATGGTGACACTTTCCATGGAGAAGAGGCTCAGGACACCGAGGTTCAGTCCGATGACCATGGCGATGGTGATGAGCGTGGTATTGCCGCTGGTGACCATCAGCATCATGGGAATGGCGAACAGAGCGGTGAGGGAGCTCAGTATCAGGTACAGCGGCCGCCGGCCGAAGCGGTCACCGAGCAGGCCCATGACGGGGATGGTGAGGAAGCCGAGCAGCGAGCCGTACATGATGGCGGTTGTGCCGACGCTCTTGTCCACCAGCAGGACGGTGGCGAGGTAGCCCACGAGGAAGGTCTGGACCAGCCCGGAGTTGCCGGCCTGGCCGAACCGCAGGCCCAGGGCGATCAGGAAGGCCTTGCCCTTGCGCTGGTGCAGTGCCGCTTCGATGGTGCTGGTGTGGGTGAGCTCTTCTGCGGCGGCGATTTCCTGCTTGGACAGGGCAACGCCATCCACAACGTCTGCGCGCTGTTCGAAGACGGGGCTTTCCTTGAGGGAGCGGCGGATCCAGACGGCGAAGATCATCAGCACGAAGCTGAACAGGAACGGAATGCGCCAGCCCCAGCTCAGCAGCTGTTCCTCGGAAAGAGTGCTCACCAGAATCGCCCAGAGCGCGGAAGCGGCCAGGGTGCCGGAGTTGGTGCCGAGGCAGACGAGGGAGGAAATGAGGCCTCGGCGCCGGGCCGGAGCGAACTCGGCCAGCATCACGGTGGCACCGGCGATCTCGGCGCCGGCGCCGAAGCCCTGGGCCAGACGCAGCGCAACCAGCAGGATGGGAGCCCAGACGCCGATCATCGCGTACGTCGGCAGAACACCGATGAGGGTGGTTGACGCACCCATGAGGGCGATGGTGATGAAGAGGACCTTCTTGCGGCCGATCCTGTCGCCCATGCGGCCGAAGTAGACAGCGCCGGCAAGGCGGGCAACGTAGCCCACACCGTAGGTGGCCATGGCGGCAATGAGGCCCAAGATAGGGCTGACTTCGGGGAAGAAGATTTTGTTGAAGACGATGGCTGCTGCCAGGGAGTAGAGCTGGAAGTCCATGAATTCCATGGCAGTTCCCAGCCACCCCGAAACGGCGACCTTGGCCAGTTCCTTGGTGGGTTTGGTCTCCGGCAGGGTGGTGGGCGGCGCGATGCTCTCAGTCATCTAATGCTCCTTTGCAGGCGATGAATAACGAAGGGGAGAGTTGAACGGAGGAAGGCCGGCGTTCTCTCAATGTGACCGGCGGCACCTCGCTAACTACTACCATACAAGCACTACCATTCTAGTGTGTCAAGGGAATAGACTGAGGGCATGGCATCCGATAAACCCAGCAAGGTACAGCCGCCGCGACTGTCCGTGCGCGACCAGACCCTGGAAACGCTGCGGCGTCGCATCATTTCCCTGCAGCTCCCCCCGGGCGAACCGCTCTCGGAGAACGAACTCGCGCAGGAACTGGGTGTCAGCCGCACGCCGGTGCGGGAATCCCTGATCCTGCTCAGGGAAGAGGGACTGGTGCAGGTCTACCCGCAGATCGGTTCCTTCGTCTCGCTCGTGGACCTGAGCCGGGTCTCAGAAGCGCAGTTTGTGCGCGAGGCCATCGAGTGCGCCTCCCTGCGCGACCTCTCGGTTGACGCAGCCGGCATTGCCGGACTTCGGGTGATCCTTCAAAGCCAGAGGGAAGCCGATGCCAACAGCGACGTGGAGGAGTTCTTCCGCCTGGATGAGGAATTCCACCGCGAGCTCCTCCGGCTTGCCGGGCACGAATCAGCTTGGGCTGCCGTCAACTCCGCCAAGGCGCACCTCGATCGCGCACGACGCCTGAGCCTGCTCGATACCAGGCCGGTTTCAACCCTGATCCAGCAGCACACCGCCGTCGTGGACGCCCTGGAGGCCGACAACCTCACCGACGCCGACAGCTCCCTCCGCCTTCACTTGCGCGGTGTTTTTGAGGATGTCCAACGGATCCAACAAGCGACGCCCCAGCTTTTCTCCGATGGGGCCGCCCTGCGGCCGACCCGCCGAAGTGTCGCCCGCCTGACCTGAGGGCTGCCTCTCCCGGGTCGACGCCGTGTCGACGTACAGCCCATAGCCTCCGATGGCGGTCGGTTCATGAGGGTTCCTTAATGCGCCCTTCATCTGGCCCTCATGGTTTTCGTTCATGCTGGGTCACGCACCCTGAAGTGGCATTTCCACCGCTGGAGCTGATCCCCCATGAGTTGGTACCTGCCCGTCCAGCAATACGCTGACGAAGCTACGGGCACAACTTGGGCAGTCCGCCGGGCCTGGCTCGATCGGAGACCAGGGGACTACGTGCTGGAGGTCCTGAGCCGGGACTGGACCCGCGCCGTCCGTGGAGCCTACCTGCGCCACGGGCGCTTCGAGCTGGTGCCGCCGGATGATCCTGAACTGCCCGCCATGCGGGCGGAAGCGCAGCACGGCGAGCTCGTTGCGTACCGTCCGCACAGGCGGGCGGTGGTCCGGGCGGAGGATCGGCACGTCAAGATCTTCCCGCCAGGGCAGGCCATCGCATCCGCCGAACGCTGCGCACACGTCCACATTCTCCTGGACGCCGCCGGTACCTTCGCGACCCCCCGGATCCTTCGCAGTTCCGAGGATGTCATCGTTTTCAGCACCTTCCCGGGGTCGTCCCTCTTTCAGTTGGGTAATGACGACTCCACGGCCAGCGAGAAATCGTTCGTGTGGGCGTGGGAGAAATGGGCGCGCTCGTGGGTCACTCAGCTAAACGCCCCGCACGGCAGCGCCGCTCGCAGCGTTCTGGACAGCCTGCCGCTCCGCTCAGCAGAGGTGGAAGCAGCGGATTTGGAGCGGTGCGTGAACCGCTGGCTGCGTCACTTTGAAAGCGTGCCGGAAATGGCGCCTGAGTGCAGTGCCTTGCGGGCCGCGGCAGAACAGGTGGCGAAGAATCTGCTTCGGACGGCCCCGGATCCGCTGGGGTGGTCCCACGGAGACCTGCACAGCGAGCAGATCATCGGAATCGACGACCGGTCCCCGCTCGGACTACTGGATTTTGACGAAGGGGCCCAGGCAGAGGCGGCCCTCGATCTGGCCAATTTGGACGTGCGCCTGGAACTGACCCGGCGCCGGAACCACCTGTCGTCGGCCCGTTACCTCACGGCGCACAATCAGGTGTTGGCCGTCGCCGAGGAACTCCATGTCAGTCCGGACCGGTTCCGTGCCTATACGGACGCCGCTTGGCTCCGCGAGGCATTGATTCCGCGTCCCGGGCGCCTTGTCATGGCCACCGCCGTTCTCGACGGACGGGCAAAGCATTACCAGACCACGGGGGCATAGCTTCCGCCAGCCGCCGTCGGACGCGATGACGCCGCTATTGAGCCCAGTCGGAGTTGTCGTAGGGGCGTCCGCGGAAGTGCGCGCGGAGGTATTCCCCCACAACGGCAGCTCCCAGATCCCCGGCCTCGGGCGCCACCACCCGGCCGTCGATGCGGCGGACCAAACGCTGAACGAACTGTTCCAGGCCCGGGTCGTCGCCGAGCCGGAAGAACGTCGCCTGCGTGCCGGCACGCCCAAGCCGGTCCAGCTCGGCGACCGTCACGCGGATGGTCTCCTGGTCCGGCGGCCAGCAGAACCACGATTCGCCGTCGGCCAGCAGGTGCGCGGTGGGTTCGCCGTCGGTCACCACGAGGAGGACGGGCTGCATCGACGGGTGCTGGCGGAAGAACCGGCCGGCCAGCAGCAGACCGTGGTGCAGATTGGTGCCCTGCTCCCGCAGGGCCGGCAGTGCCGTGAGCTCGCCAATGTCCATGGACTGCGCGTAACGGCCGAACGTGATCAGCTGCAGCCGGTCACCGCGGAACCGGGTTGAGACGAGGTGGTGCAAGGCGAGTGCGGTGCGTTTCATGGGCACCCAGCGTCCTTCGGCGGCCATCGAGAACGACACGTCGACGAGCAGGACGACGGCGGCCTGCGTGCGCGCCTCCGTCTCCGTCACCTCGATGTCGCCCACGGCGAGGCGCAGTCCGCGGCCCGGATCCCCGCCGTCGGCCATCGTGCGACGGATCGCGTTGGTCATGGTGCGGGTGACGTCCCACGGCTCGGCGTCCCCGAACTCCCACTCGCGGCTGGAACCGGTCTGCTCGCCCGCCGCCCCGGCAACCCGGGTGTCCCGGCGCCCCTGCCGGCCGGACAATTGCCGGGCGGTGTCCCGCAGCAGCGACCTGCCGAGCCGTCGCATCGCCTGCGGTGACAGCCGGAGATCACCGTCGACCCCGCGCCGGAGGTAGCCGCCGTCCTGCATTGCCCGCTCAATCTCCGCGAGGGTGCGGGCCGACACCGCGGCATTCTGTCCGAGCTGGCGGGCCAGGGCGTCCAGGTCCAGGTCGTCGAGCCGCGAGCCGTTGTAGGACTGGGAGAGCTGTTCGGCCAGCTCGTCGAGTTCGGCGATGTCCTGAAGCACGCCGGTGCCGTCGCCGAGCCCGAGCCCCTCCTCACCCTCGAATTGTTCGGAGCCGGTCCAGTCCTCGCCCGGGCGCAGGGCGCGCAGACTCGCGTCGAGCTGATCGAGCTGGGCCATGAGTTCGGGCGAGCCGAACGCCTGGGCCGAGAGCCGCATCAGCTCATCGCGCTGCTCCGGGGACATGGATTGCAGGAGCCGCTGGGCGGCGGCGGCGCGCTGGGCGAGCGCATCCACCAGCTCTTCGACCGACTGCGGATTCTCCGGAAAGAAGTGGCCGTGCCGGGCCATGAACTCCTGGAAGTCCGCGTCGGTGTCCTCGCCGCGCCGGTGTTTGTCGAGGAGCTCGTTGAGGTCGCGCAGCATCTCGCTCACGGCCGCACGGTCCTCGTCGGTAGCGTTTTCGAGTGCTTCCTTCATTCCGGCGAACCGCTGGTCTAGGATTTCGCGGCCGAGCAGGTCCTTGATCCGCTCGTAGGCCTCCCGTGCGGTGCTCGACTGCCAGTCATAGGAGGCGAGTTCGTTGACCGCCGCCGCTGTGGATCGGGGCAGGCTCTGCAGTTGCATCTCCCGGAAAGCGCGATCGTTGTTGTCCATCATGGTGTCGCGGGCGAGCTGTTTGCGCTCTTCCAGCACAGCAGTTTCGAGCAGCTTCTGGACTTCGTTGAGGGTGCCGTCCAGCCGGTGGCGGCTCAGCAGTTCAGTCCGTCGCTGCTGAACCCGGCCGGCGAGGTCGTCGAGCCCTTCGCGGTTACGGCCTCCGCGCCGCAGGAATTCTTGCAGGGCGTGACGCGGCGAGTAGCCTGCCATGACGTCCTCGGCGATCGCGTCAAGCGCCTCGGCCAGGTCCACCGGCGGGGCGAGCGGATCGGGCCCTCCCGCGTACCGGCCGTACCGGGAGCGGTTGTGAACGCTCATGAGGCCTCCTGTGCTGAGCTGTAGGACTACTTAGCCGTAGATCGTCGCCTCGTCGTCGGATTCCTTGGAGATCCGCCGGGCGAGGTAAAGCCCTTCCAGTGCAAGTTCGACGGCGGCGGCGCGCTGCCCGTCGCTTTTCGCGCCCAGGCGCTCACTGATCTCGTCGTAGAGGCTGGATCCGTTGAGGGACGGGAGGTTTTGGAGGAACTCCCGCGCGGTGACCTGTTCCCCGGTGGTCACCGTAGTGTGGCCGTCGAGCGCAGCGACGAGTGGACCCATGTCGAGGCCGTGAAAGTGCGCCCGCACGGCTTCCGCGGTGGCTGTGCGCAGGAGGTGGTCGAGGACGGCCTGCTCACGCCCTTCCTCACCGGATTCGAACTCAATCTTCCCCGTGAGGACTTCAACGGCAGACTCCAGGTCAACGATCCTCGCGACCGCCTCGTCCTCTCCGCGCACGCTGGCCCGGCGCAAGGCCGCCGCGGCGACGGTCTCCGCGCCCGCAATGGCGAACCGAGCCGAAACCCCGGAGGTCTGGTTGACCGCCGGAGACTGCCGCAGCGCCCGGGTGTAGCGGGCCAGGATCTCGAGGATGACCGACGGCACGCTGGCCACCAGCTGCCCCTCCTGCCGGATGACGGCGACCTCGTCGTCCAGCTCTATCGGGTAGTGGGTGCGGATCTCGGCACCGAAGCGGTCCCGCAGGGGCGTAATGATCCGGCCGCGGTTCGTATAGTCCTCCGGGTTGGCGGACGCGACCACGAGGACGTCGAGCGGCAGCCGCAGCACGTAGCCGCGGATCTGGATATCGCGTTCCTCCATTACGTTGAGCATCGAGACCTGGATCCGCTCGGCGAGGTCGGGCAGCTCGTTGATGGCGATAATTCCGCGGTTGGAGCGCGGGACCAGGCCGTAGTGGATGGTTTCCGGGTCCCCGAGACGGCGGCCCTCGGCCACCCGCATCGGGTCGACGTCGCCGATCAGGTCGGCGACGGAGGTGTCCGGCGTCGCAAGCTTTTCGACGTAGCGTTCCGACCGGTGGCGCCACGCCACCCGCAGCCGGTCCCCGTCGGTGAGGACCCGGGCGCGGGAGTGCTCCGTGATCGGTTCGTACGGGTGTTCGTTCAGCTCCGATTCCTCGATCACGGGCGACCACTCGTCCAGCAGCCCGGCCAGCGTGCGGAGGAGCCGGGTCTTGCCCTGCCCCCGTTCGCCGAGCAGGACGACGTCGTGGCCGGCGATCAGGGCGCGTTCGAGCTGGGGAAGAACGGTCCGGCTGAACCCGAACATCCCGGGCCAGGGATCGCGGCCGGCGGCGAGCGCGGCGAGCAGGTTGTCGCGGATTTCCTGGCGCAGGTCCTTGTGAACGTGGCCGGAGGCACGCAACTCACCAACAGTGAAGATTTCGGGACGATCACTCACCCCTCTACGGTAGTCCTCGAATGCGCGGGGAATCGAGCAAATTCTTCCGATTCCCGCGCGTTGGCCACCCTAAGAGAGGCCGCCCGGGTCCCCAGCCCGGGCGGGGACCCCTGCCGCTACCGCTTCGCGGCTGCCCCACCCCTCGCAAGCTCGGGCGGGGACCCCTGCCGCTACGCTTAGATCCTGATGACTGCAGCAACGCCGCCGGCGCCGCCGGCACCACCATCGGGACCTTCATCGAGGCACGAGGGCACGCTCCTGCTTCTGGTACGCCATGGGGAGACGCCGACCACGGGCACGGTGCTTCCGGGCCGGGTCCCGGGACTGCATCTGTCTGACCGGGGCCGGGCCCAGGCTGAGCGGATCGCGGAACGGCTGGCGGGCTTGTCGGTCGACGGCATCTACTCCTCGCCGCTGGAGCGCACCTGTGAGACAGCGGAGCCCACGGCAGCCCGCACCGGGCTTGAAGTGCACCACGACGCCGGCCTGCTCGAATGCGACTTCGGCGACTGGACCGGCGCCGCGCTCGCCGAACTGGCGCCCCTGCCGCAGTGGCAGACCGTACAGCACAGCCCGTCTGCCTTCCGCTTCCCGAACGGCGAGAGCTTCACGCAGATGCAGGCGCGGATCGTCGGGTCGCTGGAGGCACTGTGCACAGCCCACGCCGGGGGCGTCGTCGTCTGCTTTTCCCACGCCGATCCCATCAAGGCCGCCGTCGCCCACGCCCTGGGCACACACCTGGATCTGTTCCAGCGCATCGTCATCAGCCCGGGCTCGGTCTCGGCCATCTCGTATGTGGAGGGTCAGTCACCCGTCGTGCTCATGGTGAATTCGACCTCGGAACCCCTCAGCGGGCTGAGGAGGCAGTGATTTGGAACAGACGATGAACTGGGTCAGACAGTGAATTGGGGCAGACGGTGTCCGGCCGGGAGCTGACCCTGCTCGCCGAGGGCCGCGTCGAGCTGCTCGGACGCATCCCGCGAAGCAGCAACGAGACGTTCCTCGTCCGCGTCTCCTGCGGGGACGACTCCGCTTTTGCGGTCTACAAGCCGGAGGCCGGGGAAAGACCGCTGTCCGATTTCGAGCCCGGGCTGTACCGGCGGGAACGCGCGGCCTACCTGCTCAGCGAGTCCCTGGCGTGGGGCCTCGTGCCGCCGACGGTGATCCGCGACGACGCCCCATTGGGGGTCGGTTCGCTGCAGTGGTTCATCGAATGCGACTTCCGTGAGCATTACTTCACTCTGTACGCTGACGCACCCGAGACTCATCAGGAACTGTCGCAGATCGCCCTGTTCGATTACGTCGCCAACAACACCGACCGAAAAAGCGGGCACGTGCTGCGCGGCCATGACGGACGGGTTTGGGGCATCGACCACGGGCTGTGCTTCTCGGCGGCATTCAAACTGCGTACCGTTATCTGGGACTTCGCCGGTGAGCCCATTCCCGATGCCCTGCTCGAGGACATCGCTCCGCTCGCCGAAACGGCGCCTCCAGAGGTGGCCGAACTCCTCGATGACGCGGAGGTCACCGCCCTGCACCGCCGCGTTCAGCGCTTGCTGCACGCCCGGGTGCTCCCGGTTGACCGCACCGGCATGCGTTACCCGTGGCCGCTCGTTTAGGCGCGCATCACCGCCGAGGGAGCGGGCGACGGCGGGAGTTTTGGCTCCCGCCGTCGCCCTGGCAAACCTGCTGCTTAATGCTGCCGCGGGCTCGTGGTCAGTTCTTGACGACGTCCAGCTCGATCACGGCCCAGGACAGCGCCGGCAGCGTTGCCCGGAGTTCGGAGCCGCTCGCCTTGGCCCCGTGCAGCGGCTTGAGCCCCACCTGGTCCGGACTGCCCTGGGTATTGACCGTGAAACGATCGCCGCCTTCGGGGATTTCCAGGACCTCCGCCCGGATCACTTGACGGGCATCAAACCCGCGCAGTGCGACTTCAATGTCTGCCGCTTCCTCGAGGCCGCGGTTTGCGAGGAAGAGCGCCACCCGGCCCGTTTCCTCGTTCCACGTCGCACTGACATCCACGAGGTCGGTGCCGCCGAAGCGGGCATTGTCGTATTTGTCCGAGTCGACGGACAGGCGCAGGATCTGGCCCTTCGCCAGTTCGGCCATGCGCGCGAAGGGGTGGAAGATGGTCTGCCGCCAGGCCGGGCCGTTTTCCTCGCTGAGGATCGGGGCGATGACGTTGACCAGCTGTGCCTGGTTGGCGATCTTGACCCGGTCGCCGTGGCGGAGCAGCGAGTTGAGCAGGGTCCCGACGACGACGGCGTCCGTCACGTTGTACTTGTCCTCAATGACCCGGGGGTGCTCGCGCCAGCCGGCCTTGGCTACCTGGTGCGGCTGGTCCTCGGTGTCGAGGCCGCGCTGGTACCAGACGTTCCACTCGTCGAAGGACAGGTTGACGTGCTTCTTGTGCTTGCCCTTCGCCCGGACGGCATCGGCGGTGGCGATGACTGATTCGATGAAGTAGTCGGTGTCCACGGCGCTGGCGAGGAAGCTGCCGACGTCGCCCTCATGCTCCTGGTAGTAGGCGTGCAGCGAGACGTAATCCACTTCCTCGTAGGTGTGGGTCAGTACTGTCTGTTCCCAGGCTCCGAACGTGGGCATGCCGGAGTTGGAGCTTCCGCAGGCCACCAGTTCAATGTCCGGGTCCACGAATCGCATCGCCTTGGCGGCTTCCTGCGCCAGCCGGCCGTACTCTTCGGCGGTTTTGTGGCCGATCTGCCAGGGTCCGTCCATTTCGTTGCCGAGGCACCAGAGCTTAATGTCGAACGGGTCCTTGTGCCCGTTCTTGGCGCGCAGGTCCGAAAGATACGTCCCGCCGGGATGGTTGGCGTACTCCACGATCTCGCGGGCCGCATCCACTCCCCTGGTGCCCAGGTTGATGGCTTCCATGATTTCGGTCCCCGCCTGTCGGGACCAGTCCACGAACTCGTGGAGTCCGAAGGCGTTCGTCTCCAGGGTGTGCCAGGCGCCGTCGAGCCGCCGGGGGCGGTTTTCCCGGGGACCTACCCCGTCTTCCCAGTTGTAGCCGGACACAAAGTTGCCGCCGGGGTAGCGGATGACGGTGGCCCCGAGTTCCTTGACGAGCTTGAGCACGTCCTGGCGGAAACCGTTTTCGTCGGCCTCTGGGTGGCCCGGTTCGTAGATTCCGGTGTAGACGCAGCGGCCCATGTGCTCAACGAAGGAGCCAAAAAGGCGGCGGGGCACTTCCCCGATGGTGAAGTCTCGGTCAAGGGTGATTCGTGCGCGGGACATGTGGGGGTATCTCCTTTTGGTTGAACAGTTTCGTTGGAAGTAATCGAGGCTCGGGGTCAGGTGCCGGCGAGGCCGGTGGTCGCAACGCCCTTGATGATCTGGCGCTGGAAGAACAGGAAGACCAGGATGAGCGGCAATGCGGCGAGCAGTGCGGATGCCATGTTCTGCGCGTACTGAATGCCGTAGGCACTCTTGATGGTCTGCAGTCCCACCGGAAGGGTCAGAATGGACCCGTCATTCGTGGAGATGAAAGGCCACAGGAAGTTGTTCCACGCGCTGATGAAAACGAAAATTGCGACGGCGGCCAGGATGGGGCGTGAGAGCGGCAGGATGATCTGGATGAAGATCCGCATCCGGTTGGCACCATCCATCACGGCAGCTTCCTCGAGTTCACGCGGAATCTGGTCAAAGAACTTCTTGAGCACAAACACCATGGCGGGGTGGATGACCTGGGGCAGGATGACGGCCCAGGCGGTGTCGATCATGTGAAGTGACACCATTTGATAGAACAGCGGGATCATCAGCACTGGCGGCGGGATGATGATGGAGGCGATGATCACCGTCATCAGGACCTTTTTGCCGCGGAATTCGATGCGGGACAGGGCGTAGGCGACCAGCGCGGAGATGACCAGCGTGATCCCCGTGATGGCGGCCGAGGTGTAGAGCGAATTCCAGGTCCAAAGCGGGATATTGCCGTCCTGGAACACCTTGACGAAAGCATCCGCGGTAAAGCCCGACGGCGGGATCCAGCTGACCTTCGGCGCTGCGGCATCGGTCTCGCTCTTGAAGGCGGTAACCGTGGCCCAGGCGAAGGGGACGAGCCACAAGACTGCCAGGAACGCCGCGACTGCTGTGACGGCGGCCTTGCCGGCCGTCATCTTCCGTCGGGGCTTGCGGACCGCTGCTGCGCTGGCGGTGTGCGGATCGGGGCGGGTGAGGGTCTGGGTTGCCATGGTTATGCACTCCTGCGGCGCGTGATGACGAACTGCATGACCGAGACGATCACGATCAGCCCGAAGAAAATGTAGGAGACGGCTGCGGAGTAGCCCAGCCGGTAGCCGGTGAACCCGGTTTCGAAGATGTACTGCACCACGGGCCTGGTGGAACCGCTGGGCCCGCCAGCCGTCATCTGGTACACCTGATCAAAGATTTTCAGTGATGCCAGGATCTGGAGCAGGACGATCATCACGGTGGTCGGCGCCAGCTGCGGCAGGGTGATGGAGAAGAACTGTCGCCAGGCTCCGGCCCCGTCCAGCGATGCCGCCTCGTAGTGCTGGTGGGGGATGTTCTGCATCGCTGCCAGATACAGCAGGAAGTTGAAGCCGACGGTCCACCACAGCGTGGCGATGACGATGGCCCACATCGCCACGTTCGGGTCGTTCAGCCAGGCCACCTTTGGAATCCCGATTTTCGCCAAGGAGTCGTTGATCAGCCCCAGCTGCGGGTTGTACATCCAGGTGAAGAAGAGTGAGACGACTGTCGAGGCCAGCAGGTACGGAGCAAAGTAGGAGAGCCGCCATAGCCATTGCGCAGGCAGCCCGACGTTGAGCAGTGCGGCCATGATCAGGGCAACGATCACCAAGGGAACCGTGCTGATCACCGTGAAGTACAGCGTGTTGCCCAGGGACCGCCACATGGCCGTATCCGCCAGGGCTTCGGCGTAGTTGGCCAGGCCGATGAAGCTGTCGTTGGCGCCGGTAAGAGATTTGCCGGTCAGGCTCATGAAGAGGCCGTAAAGAATGGGCCAGACAAGGAAGACCAGGAAGAACGCCAGGAAAGGGGCGGCGAAGCCCCAGCCAGTCATATTGTCCCTGGTTCGACGGGACGGTGCCGGGCCGGGCCGGGAGCGGCCTGAACGGGATAATGCCGTACGCTCATCGGTCCGGCGGGATGTTGCTAAGGAACTCATCAGGGACTCCTTTGTCACTCGGGGTGGCTCAGACCGGGTTGGGCCGGGAGAGAAGTGTGTCGGTGCGGCCCACGAAGGCGTCCCAACCGTCGGCGGCCTTGTCGCGGCCGAGGAGTACGTTCTGCACGTTTTCCGCAAAGTAGGTCTGCCAGTCCGAGCCGGATCCGCTGAACCAGGATTCCGGGTCGTAATTGATAATGTCCGCCGCGTCGGCGTAATGAATCTGGGGGGTGAGGTCCCGGTAGGCCTGTGACTGCACAATCGGCTGATAGGCCGGAATGTGTCCGGCTTCGGCCCAGGACAGCGATCCCTTGAGGACATCGCTGACGAACTTGTACACGTCGCGCCGCTTCTCGTCGTCGCGGTTTAATTGCCTTGGCAGGACGAAGGAATGTGAGTCGGCATAGGCTGCCGGCGTCCCGTAGAGCGTGGGGATGGTTGCCGCATCGACCGGCAGACCGGCCTTCTTGAAGGTGGGAAGTTCCCAGACGCCGCTGAAGAGCATGCCTGAACCGCCACGGGCAAATTCGGCGATGCCCGTACTGATGTCACCACTCTGGGCGGCTACGGTGTCGTCGAACAGTGACGCCATGAATTCCAGGGACTCGATCGCCGCATCCCTGTCAGCCTTCATCGGTTGCCCCGGGGTGAGTTCCATGTCCACCCCGTGCTGCTTGTAGAGGGTGTAGAAGAGACGCCACATCTGGGAGCCGCTGCCAAGGTAGCCGAAGGAAAGGCCGTGCGCCTGTGTCACCTTCTGCATCTCACGTGCCATCGAGAGGAACTCCTGCGGAGAGCTCACGTCCTGCAGCTGTCCGTTGGCGCCGAGCACTCCGGCCTTGCCGGCAACCTCGGTGTTGTAGAACATGACGAAAGGGTGGGAGTCCAGGGCGATGGAAAAGACCTGGCCGTCGTGCTGGCTCTTGTCCCAGATCCTCGGTGCGAAGCTCTCCGCGCTAACCCCGTGTTCTGCCAGCAGGGACATGTCCCATGGGTCGATGAGCCCGCCCGGGGCGTAACCGGGAACCCGGCTGGCATGCATGATGGCCAGTTCCGGCGGGCGGCCTCCGGCTGACGCCATCGCCAGCTTTGTGTAGTACGGAGGCCCCCACGCCAGGACGGTCGGATGAACGGTGAACCCGGGGTTGCCCTCGTTCGCCTGTTTGATCATTGCCTGCATCTTGATTCCGTCTCCGCCGGAAAGGAGATGCCAGAACGCAATGTCCCGTGCGGCCGATGCCGAAGCGGTACCGCCGCAGCCTGTGAGGCCAGCCGCCGCGAATACACTGCCGAGGGCCGCCGAACCTGCCAGTAACTGCCGCCGGGTCACTTGTTTCCCGGCAAAAACGTCAATCTGCTTCACCCGTCACTCCTTTGGATGGGTCCGCTGAACATAATCCTGTTGGCACAAAACACTGCCGTTCCGGTGCGCTATGTCCCGGGAGCGGCAGTGGCGATGTGACGCGGGACTCACATTACATCGATGTAAAAGGGACCACAAGAGTAAATTGTTAGCGCAAACAATTTGATCTGGCAGTCTCGTTTACCGTCAGTGT
>JBKPJW010000399.1:0-6490 GCA_046730875.1 Actinomycetota bacterium
GGCCCAGTGCATCGGCCAGGACGTCGGAGACGCCGCCGACGGCGGAGTCGCCGTTGGTGTGCACGGTCATCAGCGCGGTCCCGGACTCGATGAGGCGGTGCACGGCCTTCCCCTTTGCCGTGTTCGCAGCGACGGATGTTACGCCCCTGAGCAGCAGCGGATGGTGCGTGATGAGCAGTTCGGCGCCGAAGTCGATAGCTTCCTCGATCACGTCGATAGTCGGATCGACTGCGAACATCACCTTGTGGATCTCGGCGTTCGGGTGCCCCGCCACGAGGCCCACCTCGTCCCAGTCCTCGGCCAGCGATTCGGGCCAGAGCTCTTCCACGGCCAGCTGGATCGTGCCCAGCGTCGCGGCGCCGGAGGCTTCCACGGTGCCGGGATCGCCGTCGACAACGGAGGCAGCGCCGTCGGACTCCACTGAAACATCGGTGTTCACAGGTTCCATACCCCCATTTTTACCCTATCCGCGCCCGGCCCGGTCACTCGTTGCACACTTGTGGGCCGGCTGGGGAATCATCGGGGGTGTTCAACCATTGAAGAGATCATGAGAACTTTTGTGCTCGGCGGAGGCTGCTTCTGGTGCCTCGACGCCGTCTACCAGAAAACCAAGGGTGTCAGCTCGGTCGTTTCGGGCTACACCGGAGGCTATGTCCGCAACCCCGACTACTACTCCGTGTGTTCCGGAACCACGGGCCACGCCGAAGTAGTGGCGGTGACCTTCGACGAGGACGTCGTTCCCGCCGAGGTCATCCTGGACATGTTCTTCGCCCTCCACGACCCCACCACACTGAACCGGCAGGGCTACGACGTCGGGACCCAGTACCGTTCCTCGATGTTCTATGAGACCACCGAGGATAAGATCCTGTTCGAGGAGGCGATCGAACGGAACCAGGCCCTGTGGCGGCACCCGATCGTCACCGAGGTCAGCCGGCTGCCGGAGTTCCATGTGGCCGAGGATATCCACCAGAACTACTTCGCCAAGTACCCCGAGCAGGGCTACTGCCAGGTCATCATCAACCCGAAGCTGGCCAAGGCGAGGAAATATTACTCTGCGTGGCTTAATGCTTAGCTCGGGCCTGTTCGCGCTCGTTAGGCTGACCTCAAGTCAACCCTCTTCAAAGACAGGCATACATACATGGCACCGATCTATGACGATGTAACCCAGCTGGTCGGCGGAACCCCGCTGGTCCGGCTGAACCGGCTGACCGAAGGCCTTGACGCCACCGTGGCCGTCAAGCTGGAGTTCTACAACCCGGCCAACAGCGTCAAGGACAGGATCGGCGTCGCCATCATTGACGCCGCGGAGAAGTCCGGTGCCCTCAAGCCCGGCGGCACCATCGTCGAAGGCACCTCCGGCAACACCGGAATCGCCCTTGCCATGGTGGGCGCTGCCCGCGGTTACAAAGTCATCCTGACCATGCCCGAAACCATGTCCACCGAGCGCCGGGTCATGCTGCGCGCTTACGGCGCCGAGATCATCCTGACCCCCGGCTCCGAGGGCATGCGCGGCGCCGTGGAGAAGGCCCAGGAGATCGTGGCCAACACGGAGAACTCCATCTGGGCCCAGCAGTTCGCCAACGAGGCCAACCCCGAGGTCCACCGCCGCACCACGGCGGAAGAAGTCTGGACGGACACCAACGGCAAGGTGGACATCTTCGTCGCCGGCGTCGGCACCGGCGGCACCGTCACCGGCGTCGGACAGGTCCTGAAGGAACGCAACCCGAACGTGCAGATCGTTGCCGTGGAGCCGAAGGACTCCGCCATCCTCAACGGCGGCGCCCCGGGCCCGCACAAGATCCAGGGCCTCGGCGCGAACTTCGTGCCCGACATCCTCGACACCAACGTCTATGACGAGGTCATCGACGCCACGCTGGAGGACTCCGTCCGCGTTGCCCGCGAACTGGGCATCAAGGAAGGCATCCTGGGCGGCATCTCCTCCGGTGCGATCGTCTGGGCGGCCCTGGAACTCGCCAAGCGGCCGGAGAACGCCGGTAAGCTTATTGTTGCCGTTGTGTGCGACTTCGGTGAGCGCTACATCTCCACCGTGCTGTACGACGACATCCGCGGCTAAGTCCCTGCCGCTGTCCCACAATTTCCCAGAAAGGTCTTTGTGAGCTTCTTCGCAAGACTGAAGGAAGACCTCGACGCCGCCCGGTCCCACGACCCGGCGGCTCGAGGTTCTTTTGAGAATTTCTTCGCCTATTCCGGCCTGCACGCAATCTGGTTCCATCGCGTGACGCACCGGCTCTGGCAGAATCCGGCCCTCCGGTTCCCGGCGCGGCTCATCTCCCAGCTGGCCCGGTTCCTCACCGGCATCGAGATCCACCCCGGCGCGACCATCGGCCGGCGCTTCTTCATCGACCACGGCATGGGCGTCGTCATCGGCGAGACCGCCGAGATCGGCGAGGACGTCATGATCTACCACGGCGTGACCCTCGGCGGCCGCTCCCTGGCCAAGATCAAACGCCACCCCACCATCGAGGACCGTGTGGTGATCGGCGCCGGAGCCAAGATCCTGGGTCCCATTACCATCGGCCGGGACAGCGCGGTAGGCGCCAACGCCGTGGTGGTCAAGGACGCCCCGGCTGAATCGATCGTCACCGGCGTGCCCGCCACCTGGCGGCACCGCGACGCCCAGCGCGAGACCAAACCCGCCGTCGACCCGGCCGAGTACCTCATCGACTACCACATCTAGAACCGCCCGCTGCCTGCTACTTGGGCAGCGGCCCGGCGGCCCGCTCCAGGGCGGCCCGCTCCAGGGCCGGTCGATTGAGTGCGGCGCCCTCAAGCGGCTGCCGGCTGCTACCCCGGGAAACGTTTGTAGATGTTCCAGAGGACGGCGTCGAACGCCCGGTCCGGCAGCAGGTGGCGCAGCAGCAGGATCCCCCTGGCACTGGGGCCCACCGGGTACCGCGTCTTGGGGCGCCGCGCAGTCGCAGCGTGCAGAATAGCCTCTGCCGCCAGCGCCGGCGGCGTCGAGGTTGCAGCCTTGTCCGTGGTGCCGAGCGCGGCCGCTACCACTTTGGCCTGGGCAGCGTACGGGCCGCTCCCGGAGCTGGCCAAAAGCCCCTGCGCCGCAATGGCGCCCCACTCGGACTGCGTCCCGGCCGGTTCGATGATGGCCACGTCAATGCCGTGCGGCTTGAGTTCGAGCCGCAACGAATCGCTGAGGCCCTCCACGGCAAACTTCGTCGCGTGGTACCAGGCGCCGAGCGGCTCGTACATTTTGCCGCCGATCGAGGAGATGTTGATGATTCTCCCTGCGCCCGCGGCACGCATGGCGGGGATCACGAGCTGCGTCATCCGCGCGAGGCCGAAGACGTTGACGTCGAACTGCCGCCGTCCCTCCGCGAGCTCCACTTCCTCGAGCGAACCATACGTCCCGTACCCGGCGTTGTTGACCAGGACGTCGATGCGGCCGTGTTCTGCCAGCACACCCCCGACGGCGGCGCTCATCGACTCCTCATCCGTCACGTCCAGCGCTACGACCTTCACGCCCAAAGACTTCAGCGGATCCATTTTCTCCACGCGGCGGGCCCCGGCGTAGACGGTGAAACCGGCTGCGGCGAACTTCCTCGCAGTTTCAAAGCCGATCCCCGTGGACGCACCGGTGACAAACGCTACGGGCTGGGGCATTGGCTGAACTCCTTGGCGCTGAACTCGTTGAGCAGGTCCGGTGCGGAGACGCGAACGGCCGGCGCCTCCCAGAGTATCTGGAAAGGCCCGGCCGTCGTGTCGAAAGGAAACGGGTGTGCTAGTGCGTGTCGACCGCCTCGATCTCGGACTTGTCCTCGCCCCAGAGGGTGTGGAACGTGCCCTCGGCGTCGATGCGGCCGTACGTGTGCGCACCGAAGAGGTCGCGCTGGCCCTGGATGACCGCGGCCGGCAGGCGCTTGCGGCGCAGGCCGTCGTAGTAAGCCAGCGAGGAGGAGAACACCGGCACCGGGATGCCGAGCTGCACCGCGGTGGACACCACCCGGCGCCAGGCCGGGAGGACCTCGGAGATCGCCTTGGTGAACGCCGGGGCGAAGAGCAGGTTGGCCGGCTTCTCCGCAGCGGCGTACGCCTTGGTGATCTCCTTGAGCAGTTCGGCACGGATGATGCAGCCGCCGCGCCACAGCGAGGCGATTTCATCCAGCTTCAGGTCCCAGCCGTATTCCTTGGCTGCGGACGTGAGCATGTCCAGGCCCTGGGCGTAGGAGACCAGCTTGGAGGCGTAGAGCGCCTGGCGGACGTCCTCGACGAAGCTCTCGGGAACCTCGACGGCGGCCTCGCCGCCGGCCAGGAGCTCCTGGGCCAGCGCGCGCTGCTCCGTCTGCGAGGACAGGGCGCGGGCGAAGACGGACTCTGCGATGCCCGACGTCGGTGAGCCGAGCTCGAGCGCGGAGATAACGGTCCAGCGGCCGGTGCCCTTCTGGCCGGCGGCGTCCACCACGACGTCGACGAACGGCTTGCCGGTCTTCGCGTCGACGTGGCCGAGGACTTCGGCGGAGATTTCGATCAGGAAGGAGGCGAGGTCGCCCTTGTTCCACTCTTCGAAGATCTTTGCCTGCTCGGCCGGTTCGATGCCCGCGCCGGAGCGCAGGAGGTCGAAGGCCTCGCCGATAACCTGCATGTCGGCGTATTCGATCCCGTTGTGGACCATCTTGACGAAGTGGCCGGCGCCGTCGGTGCCGATCCAGGCGCAGCACGGCTGGCCGTCGACCTGGGCGGCGATCTTTTCCAGCAGCGGGCCGAGGGCGTCGTAGGACTCCCTGGAGCCACCGGGCATGATCGAGGGGCCGTTGAGCGCACCTTCCTCGCCGCCCGAGACGCCGATGCCGACGAAGTGCAGGTCCTTCTTCGCGAGGGCGGCCTCGCGGCGGCGGGTGTCCTCGTAGTGGGAGTTGCCGGCGTCGATGATGATGTCGCCGGGTTCCAGCAGCGGTTCGAGCTGCTCGATCACGGAGTCAACCGGCTTGCCGGCCTTGACCATGATGAGGACCCGGCGCGGCTTCTCGAGCGAGTCGACGAGCTCCTGCAGCGTTTCGGTGCGGACGAAGTCGCCGTCGTCACCGTGCTTCGCGAGCAGGGCGTCTGTCTTTTCCACGGACCGGTTGTGCAGGGCAACGGTGAAGCCGTTTCGGGCCAAGTTGCGTGCCAGGTTGGCCCCCATCACCGCAAGGCCGGTGACACCGATGTGTGCTGACATCAAAACTCCAATTCATTTCTGTACGCCATGTCTGTACGGCGTCTCATGTACGACGTTCATCTAGGACTCGGGCAGGTTGGCCGCATAGCGGAACCCGCTCTTGAGGATCTGTGGCTGTCCATAAACCATATGTATTTCCGCGGGCTGCGGGAAAGCAGCGCCCACGTAGCGGAATACTGCGCGTCACAAACAGTCTATGATCCCCGGGGCCGGCCCCGCCGGTCGGCGTGGACCAGACCCGCCGCATTATGCTTACGACTATGTCAACCAGCCTCCACCACCGTGCCATCGAGCATCTCGGGAGCCGGATCGTTGCCGGCGAGCTCCCGGCCGGGCACGTCATGCTTGCCGAGCACCTCGAGGACGAACTCAAGGTTTCCCGCTCGGTGGTCCGGGAGGCAGTCCGCGTCCTCCAGTCCCTGGGCCTGGTTGAGACCATCAAACGTGTCGGCATCCGGGTGCTGCCCTCCAACCGGTGGAACCCCTTTGATCCGCTCGTGATCCGCTGGCGCCTGGCCGGCGAGGGCCGCGGCGCCCAGCTGCGGTCCCTGGCCGAGCTCCGCACCGCCGTCGAACCGGTGGCCGCCGAACTGGCGGCGGCCAACGCCCCCGAGGAGCTCCGCCAGGAGCTCGTGGAAATCTCGCACGCCATGCGCGACGCCGGGCAGGCCGGGGATGTGCCCCGGTTCCTCGAGCTGGACATCCTGTTCCATTCCCTGTTGCTGACAGGCTCCGGCAACGAGATGTTCGCCAACATGGTGGGCCAGGTAACCGAAACCCTCACCGGCCGCACCGTCCATGGACTCATGCCGGACCACCCGCGGGACACCGCGCTGCAGTGGCACGTGGACGTCGCCGAAGCCATCGCCGCCGGAGATGCCGCCGTCGCGCGGGAGGCCTCGAACCGGATCATGCGGGAAACCATCCTGGAGATGGAGCCGAGCTGGAAGAACCAGCCGCGCGTGTTTGTCCCGCTCGAGCGCCACTAGCGCACCGGGCCCCCGGACCCTGACGACGGCGGGGCTCACGGCCGCGCCGGCGGGGCTCGTCACGACGCCGTCGGCCGGAAGTCCAGCAGGACCTTCCCTGAGGCTGCCGAGTTCCTGGCGACCTCGAACGCTTCCAGTCCCTGGTCCAGGGCAAAGGTGTGAGTCACGACCGGGTCCACCGCCAGCGTCCCGTCGGCGAGGGCAGCAAGGACCTCGTCGATTTCGTCGTTGAAGCGGAAGGAACCCGCCAGCTCCAGCTCGCGCGTGATGGCCAGCGAGATCAGGACCGGCTGCGGGCCCGAGGGCA
>JBKPJW010000400.1:0-3689 GCA_046730875.1 Actinomycetota bacterium
GACCTGGAACGCGGCCCTCGAAGCGGGCGGGCTGCTGGTCAGTGACAAGGTCAAAATCAACGTTGAGGCCGCGATGGTCAGGCAGGCCGACACCTAAGCGGCGACAAGCAGGGCCGGCACCTGGGGACCGGTATCTGCAGGCAGGCATCAGGCAGACATCCAGGAGGCGGGGGCGCCTGGAAATCAGGGATCATCCCGGCCGAACCCCTAGGCCGATTGTCACTCCCACGGGCGAGAATGGATCCATGAAGACACTCCTGAACATCATCTGGCTGCTCTTCGGCGGCCTGTGGCTGGCCCTCGGTTACTTCCTTGCCGGCGTCGTATGCTGCCTGCTGGTGGTGACCATACCGTGGGGCCTGGCGTCGTTCCGCATCGCGTCCTATGCGTTGTGGCCGTTCGGCCGCATGGTGGTGGACAAGCCGGGCGGAAACGGCATATTTGCCCTGCTGGGCAACGTCATCTGGCTGCTCGTGGCAGGGATCTGGATTGCGATCGGGCACATCGTGACGGCTTTCGCCATGGCCATCACGATTATCGGCATCCCGCTGGCGATCGCCAACCTCAAGCTCATTCCGGTCTCGCTGATGCCGCTCGGTAAGCAGATCGTCCCGAGCCACACGCCCTTTGTGACCGCCTACAACCCCGGCCGCCGCTAGGGCGCCAGCGCAGCAGGCGGGTGCGGGGGCAATTTCCCAGCCAATCCAAGCAATCCGAGGGAGAGGACCATGAGCGAACCGGCGTCCGGGAATTTGGACCTCATGCTGGTCATTGTCCGCGAATTCAGGGCCCCGATTGAGGGCGTGTGGTCCGCGTTGACGGACCCGGACCAGGCGCCGATGTGGTGGGGTCCGCGCGGCTTCCATGTTCCCCGCGAGAGCGTCGATGCGGACCTCGAAGTCGGCGGCCTCTACCGGGCCTGCATGATCCAGGACAGTACTGGGGAGCAGTTTTGGTGGAGCGGGGTGCACACGGATATCGAGCCGCCGCACCTGTTCATGTTCACCCACGCATGGGACAGGCCGGACGGCACCCGTGGCTTCGAAACCGAGGTGACGATCCGGCTGGAGGAGATCGACGACGGCACCCAGATGACGTTCACCCAGGGGCCGTTCGACTCCGTGACCAGCCGCGACCGCCACGGCGAAGGCTGGCGCGAGTCGTTCGACCGCCTGGCGAATCACCTCAGCGTTGCCGCCTGAGGGGCCACGCGGGCCGGCGGGACACAGCGGGCCCGGATTAGGCGAGTTCGCCCCGCAGGTTGCGGCGGGCCGCCTCCAGCCAGAGTCCGCGGGCCCGGTCGGTGTGGAAGAGGGGATCCAGCCGCAGCAGCTGACGGACGACGGCGGCGCGGCCGGCTGCGAAGTCGGCGTCGCCTATGTGCGCGAAGTCTTCCCGGACGGCGGCCAGATACCGGGCGTAGGCCTGCGGTTCGCCGCCGAGGACGGAGAGGTCGGCGTCGCTGAGCAGCGCGCCGGCGTCGTCGCCGGGTTCCGGACAGTGGTCCGCTGTCAGCAGCACCAGGCGCACCACCTCGTCCACCTCGGCGGCCGGGAGGCCGGCCTTCCGGAGCCGGTCGTCCGCCAGCCTGGCAGATTCTTCCTCATCCTGGCCCGCGACGCCGCGGTAGACGGCGTCGTGGAACCAGGCGGCCAGCAGCACGGCCCGGGGCGGTCCGGCCGGATCGCACAGCAGGTCCAAGGCCTCCAGGACGGCCAGCAGATGGGTGCGGTCGTGGTATTTTCGGTGCTCCTCGCCCCAGCGGTCCAGCAGGTCCAGGAAAAGGGCGTCGTGGCCCGGCAGCGCCTCGTTCCATCGGTTCAGGAGCGGGACCCGCAAGGACTTTCCGCGCCGTCGCGCCGGGATTCGCAATCCGCTGGCGATCAGTTTGCGGACCAGGATCCGGCCCTCCACGGGGATTGCGCCGGCCGCCACCAGGGCCTCGTACCGGGCTTCGGCGACGTCGTAATGGTCGCCGTCGAACGCCCGGTCCGGGATGCCGGCCGCTGCGGCGAAGGCGTGCAGCTCCGCGAGCGAGGTATCCGAGACGAGGTGGGAAAAGCGGGTTCCGTGGGCAGGCCAGAGCGGCGGATCGACGTAGACGGCCATGAAGGAAGTCTAGCGCCGGCGGCTGGGGACGCCGGCCCTTGTCGCAGGCGGCGAGGGCGTCCCGCTGACTTAGTCGCGGGCCGTGCGCACCGGGTGCTGACTGATGATGGAGACCCGGTTGAACGCGTTCATCGTGATCGCCAGCCAGCTGACGGCCGAGAACTCCTCAACGGTCAGGTGCCTCCGGGCCTGGGCGCCTTCCTGATCGCGGGCGTGGGCGTCGGAGATGCAGGTGATGGCCTCGGCCAGGGTCAGGGCGGCGCGTTCCTTCTCGGAGAACAGGGCGGTGTCCCGCCAGGCCGAAAGGACAGCCAGCCGCTGGGCGGACTCGCCGTTCTTGATGGCATCACCCACATGCAGGTCCAGGCAGTAGGCGCAGCCGTTGATCTGCGAGATGCGCACGTTGAGCAGCTCGATCAGCTTCCCGTCCAGGCCTGCCTCCGCGGCGGCTTCCTTGGCTTTCAGGCCCAGCCCGTTGAGTGCACGCCAGGCGGAGGGGTGCTCCTTGTCCAGGAAAACACTCCGGTGCTCGGTCTTCTGCGGTGTTGCCGTCTCGTTCATGGCTTCCACAATACCGAGGAGCTTCCGGACGACCTGGAGCGCCGTGTGACAATCTTGTCAAACATGTGACAAGCTTTGGGGGTGGGAGTGATGGGTTCGATGGCCGGCTCCTTGGGGGACCCGGCCATCGAACCGCTTCTTCCGGACAGGCTTCGCCCGCAGGGCTTCCGCGGGCTGAGTTTCGCCGCTTGGAGTTCGCCCCGGTCGAGGCTGGCTCCGCTGGACTGTGCCGGCTCGAGGGTTCCCGCGCTTCCCTTCTCGGGACTGAGCTTCGCCGCATCCTGCTGCCGGGACATGTCCGGCTGCCAGGTCCAGGGCCGGACATATCCCGTGGCCGGCTTTGGCAGGCCGGGACATGCCCAGCTACCCGGCCCCAGCCTGGACATATCCCGTCGACGGACCTGATAGTCGAGGACATGTCCAATTTCCTGCCCCAGGAATGGGCATAGCGGGGCTATGTCCACTGGGGCGGGGCCTCGGAGGGCATGTCCTGTGGTCAGACTTGGCTTGCGGGGACATGTCCAGTTATCCGCCGCAGGAATGGGCATAGCGGGGTTATGTCCACTGGTGCGGGGGATCGGAGGGCATGTCCTGTGGTCAGACTTGGCTGGCGGGGACATGCCCAGTTTCCACCCCGCGAAATGCGAAGTATGTCCCGGGCTGGGGTGCGGTCGAAACCCCTCGATTCCCGAGCAATGCCATGTGATTCGTTGCGACCGCCCGACGACGGCCGCGGGACATGCTCATCCTTCAGCGGCCAACCAAGGGGCGAGCCCGGCGCGACCTCGGTGCCCGGCCGCGGGACATGCTCATCCTTCAGCGGCCAACGATGCGAGCCCGGCGCCGCCCCGCCGGGCCCCAGGCCCCCGGCCGCCGGCCCCCAACCCCGCAGGCCCCCAGACCCGCAGGCCTCCAGACCCGCAGGCCTCCAGAGGCCCGCGGGCACTCCTGCCCTAGACAGTCGTTTCGCTGTCGGCAAACATGGAGCCAGTGGCCCCCATTACAAAGTTGAGTGATAT
>JBKPJW010000401.1:0-6517 GCA_046730875.1 Actinomycetota bacterium
CTCATTGGGGCAACCTACAGAATGCCGAGATTGCGCTGCAGCTCGTAGGGCGTCACCTGGAGGCGGTAGTCCTGCCATTCTGCACGCTTGTTGCGCAGGAAGTGCTCGAACACCTGCTCGCCGAGGATCTGCGGCATGAATTCGGAATCCTCCATGGTCCGGATGGCGTCGTGCAGGCTGGCCGGCAGCGGGTCGTGTCCCATGGCGCGGCGTTCCGCCGAGCTCAGCGACCAGATGTCGTCCTCCGCCGCCGCGGGCAGCTGGTAGCCGCCCTCGATGCCCTTGAGGCCGGCGCCGAGGAGCACGGCGTAGGCAAGGTAAGGGTTGGCGGCGGAGTCGATGCCACGGTATTCAATCCGCGCGGACTGGCCCTTGCCGGGCTTGTACAGCGGGACGCGGACCAGTGCGGAGCGGTTGTTGTGGCCCCAGCTCAGGTAGCTCGGCGCCTCTCCCCCGCCCCAGAGCCGCTTGTACGAGTTCACGAACTGGTTCGTGACGGCCGTGAATTCGGGCGCGTGCTTGAGGATGCCGGCGATGAACTGGCGGGCCGTCTCGGACAGCTGGAATTCCGCACCGGCCTCGTAGAAGGCGTTGGTGTCTCCTTCGAAGAGCGAGAAGTGCGTGTGCATGCCTGAGCCCGGATGCGCCGTGAAGGGCTTGGGCATGAAGGTGGCATACGTGCCCTGCTGCAGAGCCACTTCCTTGATCACGGTCCGGAACGTCATGATGTTGTCCGCCGTCTGCAGGGCGTCCGCGTAGCGCAGGTCGATCTCGTTCTGGCCCGGACCGGCCTCGTGATGGCTGAACTCCACGGAGATGCCTACGGATTCGAGCATGGTCACGGCGGTCCGGCGGAAGTCCTGGGCCACGCCGCCGGGGACGTGGTCAAAGTAACCGCCTTCATCCACTGGAACGGGAGAACCGTCCGGGCCCGGCTCCTGGGACTTGAGCAGGTAGAACTCGATCTCGGGGTGGGTGTAGCAGGTGAAGCCCATGTCTGCAGCCTTGGCCAAAGTGCGCTTGAGGACGTTGCGCGGGTCCGCGGCGGAGGGTTCGCCGTCGGGCGTCAGGATGTCGCAGAACATCCGCGACGTCGCCTCGGTCTCGCCGCGCCACGGCAGGATCTGGAATGTGGCCGGATCCGGCTGGGCGAGCATGTCGGATTCAAAGACGCGGGCCAGGCCCTCGATCGATGACCCGTCGAATCCGAGTCCTTCCTCAAAGGCGCCTTCCACCTCGGCCGGGGCCAGGGCCACGGACTTGAGCGATCCCACGACGTCAGTGAACCAAAGGCGCACAAACCGCACATCGCGCTCTTCGATCGTCCGCAGGACAAACTCTTGCTGGCGGTCCATACTGGCCTCTTTCCGGTTCTTCCATCCGTGCCCCAGGCCCGGCTTTCATGGGCCCCGCGGCTGCTCACCGTTCACTTTACTAATCATTGGCACTGATTACCGAAGCCGGCCCTCCGCGTAACACACCGTTAACACAACGGCTGTCACAACCGGGGGCAGATATTGCGCCGCGTTGGGGCGTTGGGCACCGCCAGGGCCCCGCCCGTGTGACGTGATTCACCGGCGCCGCCTGGTCCCCGCTGGCAGCAGCACTCGCTGGCGCACTACGCTCGTGCCATGGCCACAAGTAACAGTTCCGATTCCAGCACGCCCGCCGAACTTCCGGCCCCCTACGGCACCGGGCCCGCGGCGGCCTCCGGGACCGCCGCCGCCGCCGGAGGAAATGCGGGCGGAACCCGTGTTACCAAAGGGGATGCGACAGCGGACGCTGCAGCGGAAGTGACCCGGAAGCCTGCGGCCAGGATCCGGATTCATCATCTGCACGAGGCCAAAGCCAATGGTGAGCATTTCGCCATGCTCACCGCCTACGACCAGTACACCGCGGAGATTTTTGACCAGGCAGGCATCGAGGTGCTCCTGGTGGGCGATTCGGCCTCCAACAACGTCTTCGGCAACGAGACCAGCCTTCCCGTGACGGTGGATGAACTCCTTCCGCTGTGCCGGGCCGTGGCACGCTCCGCGCGGCGGGCACTGGTGGTCGCGGACCTGCCGTTCGGCAGCTACGAGGTCTCCGCGCAGCAGGCCGTCGCCACGGGCGTGCGGTTCCTGAAAGAGGGCCTGGCCCACGCCGTCAAGATCGAAGGCGGAAAGTTCTACGCCGACACCGTCCGCGCCATGGTTCAGGCCGGGATCCCGGTCATGGCGCACATCGGCTTCACCCCGCAGAGCGAGCACGCCCTCGGCGGTTACCGGGTCCAGGGCCGCGGCGATGACGCCGCGCGCCTGGTGGACGACGCCGTTGCGCTGGCTGACGCCGGCGCCTTCTGCGTGCTGATGGAAATGGTTCCTGCCGCTACGGCGGCAGCTGTGGATGCCGCCGTCGACGTCCCCACGGTGGGGATTGGCGCCGGCAAGGCCACGACCGGACAAGTCCTGGTGTGGCAGGACATGGCTGGCCTGCGAGGCGGAAAGATGGCCAAGTTCGTCAAGCAGTACGCCGACCTGCGCACTTCGCTCAGTGACGCCGCCAAATCGTACGGCGACGACGTGCGCTCGGGCCAGTTCCCCGGCCCGGAGCACTCCTTCTAAGCCGTCCCCGTAGCACTCCCGCGGTGCCCGCACGGCATCCGCTACCGATGTGGTGACCGTGACCTGCGGCGACACCTCATCCTTCCCGGAGGATGTGTTGCGCCGCCGCTCCGGGCAGTCTGGGCATTAAAGGTCTCGAACAGGGCCCCGGCAGACGTTCCGCCCCCGGAAAAGCCTCGCGCGAAAGCGACGAGTCCGGCATCGGCGAACACATGGAGAGGAGTAGCGATGGACACGACGACTAATTTCTGGGAGATCCTGCTGTGGAGCTTCTGGTTCTTTATCTGGATCGCCGCACTGATGGTGTGGTTCCGCTGCTTGGTTGACATGTTCGGGGACCACACGCTCAGCGGCTGGGCCAAGGCCGGCTGGTCAATTCTGCTGATCTTTCTTCCCTGGCTCGGCGCCCTCATCTATCTGATCGCCCGAGGCCGCAGCATGGCCGAACGTCAGATGAAGGCGGTAGCCGAACAGCAGGCTGCCCAGCAGGAGTACATCCAGCAGGTCGCAGGTAAGTCGGCATCTCCGGCAAGCCAGATCGCCGATGCACGGGCGCTGCTGGACTCCGGAGCCATCAACCAGACCGAGTTTGAGTCCCTCAAGGCAAAGGCCCTGGCCTGACGTGAGCTGGGCCTGAGGCACTAGCTCGAAGCAGGAAATGAGACTCACCTGGCTTGGCCATTCCTCGGTGGTTCTGGATCTCGACGGGGTTCGGATCCTGACCGATCCGCTGCTTCATCCGCATGCCGGGCTGCTGCGGCGCCTGGCACCGCGGCCGGACCCGGCGTCGTGGAGCCGGCCGGACGTCGTGCTCGTCTCCCATCTGCACCACGACCACGCCGAGTTGCGCTCCCTGCGCATGCTGCGGGGAGCCGTGCTGATGAGTGCTCCGAAGAACGCCGCGTGGCTGCGGCGCCGAACACAGATTAAGGCAGATCCCCTGGGGGACAGCTGGACGCCGGTAGGCAGCGGCGTCGAGATTCGCCAGGTGCCGGCCGAGCATCGAAGCCGCCCCATGCCCCACCGCCCTAACGAGGCCAACGGTCAGCTGGTGCGGGGCCCGTCGGGCACCGTCTGGATCGCCGGTGACACGGGGTTGTATCCGGAGATGTCCGCGATCCCCGCCATGGCAGGGGGCCCTATCGATGTCGCACTGGTGCCGGTCTGGGGATGGGGACCGAGGCTTTCGGCGGGGCATCTGTCGCCGGAGAGCGCCGCTCAGGCCGTCGCGATGAGCGGCGCGCGATTCGCCGTACCAGTGCACTGGGGAACGCTGCACCCTCCGTTCTTCACACACTTCGCCCGGCGCTGGCTCGAGCAGCCGGGGCGCCGATTTGCGGACGCCGTGTCGGAGCAGGCTCCCGGCTGCACCGCAGTCGTCCTCGCCCCCGGCGAGTCATGGGTAGCGCCCGCGAGGAACTAACTCACCTGTTCGATTAACTAGGGTGCAGCTTAACGCCGGCGGCAACTAACTCCGGTGGAACGCCGTCGTGGCGCGCTGGCCGCAGGATTCGAGCATCGTCACCAGCACCCGGTGGAGCTCATTGGCACCTTCAATCCGCTCGGGCAGTCCCGCCATGAGATCTGCCGGGCCAAACAGGACCGCACGGTCCTGCCAGCCGCCGAGGCCTCCGTGGGATCCGACCAGGCCCTCGAAGGCTGCGACGTCGTTCGTCACCGGATCGACCGTGCTGTTGACGTAAAGGTCCGGCGCTTCGGGGCGCAGCAGCGCACGCTGGAGCACCCGTGCCGCGTGGGTCCCGAAAATAGCCAAAGGATCGGTGCCCTCCACTGCCGCGCTGGCGAGGTCGATGCGTCCACCGCTCCCGACCGCCCACGCCCGGCCGTCGTCGTCGAGGCCGGCGACAAAACCCACCCCGGAATGGCCTGCCAGGCCGGGGACCAGGGCCGGCCATTCCCTGTCGAGGTCCTGGAGAGTCCAGCGCCGGCTGCCCCGCAGGTAGACCAGGCCCAGGTTGCCCGAGCCCAGCACGACAACCGGCTCCTCGGCGGCGTCACCGGGGCCGGAAGTCTGCTGCGCCTTGGTCAGCCGCTCGTCGGCACGGGCCGCGAGTTTTCCGGCCATCCCGCCCGGCGCGATGTCGCCGGCGATGGAGTTCGCGCGGCCCAGCCCCTCGACGGACGCGTCGACGTTTTGTATGTCTTCCTGCATGAGTTCGGCACACAGATCGCCGAGAGTCTGGCCATACCGGTCAGCGAAAGTGGTGCCCTGCGACTGGCCGTGGTCCGAAAGGATGACCAGCCGATAGCGGCGCGGAGCCGTCCCGGCGAGCCGGGCCAGGGATCCCAGTGTGCGGTCCAGGCCATCCAGGGCGGCGAGGGACTCGGGCCGGAACATGCCTGCGTGGTGGGCGATTTCGTCGTAGTCAACGTAGTCGACATAGATGCTCTTCGTGCCTCGCCGCAGCTCCTCTGCTACCAGGGCCGTGTTGAGGTCACGCAGGAGGCCGTTGGTGACTGCACGCAGCACGGCGAAGGTCCAGTCCCGATGCACACGCGGGTCGAAATCACGCTTGACCTGTCGTCGGGCCTGCCAACGCTCCTTGAAGATCTCCCCGGCGGTCCGCGTGAGGCTGCGCATGAAGCCGTTCGGCGAGGTAACAAACCATGCGAACGCGCGACGGGTCTGGGTGGAGCCGCCCCGCATCTCCACCCGGCTCATTGTCAGCAGCGACCGGGGCGCGTCACCGGTAAACAGGTTGGAAATGGAGACGCCGTCGTCCCAGAGCAGGCCCTGGCCATTGCTGTGCCGCTCCTCGATCACCCGGGCGTCGGCCGGACGATTGGCCACCAGGACCCGGTCGAGCTCACGGTCGTACCATCGGAACGCGGGGATCCCGTCTACCGTGCCGTGCAGAATGCCCATCTGGCTGGCTGGCGTGGTGCATGGCAGCTGGGGCGTCCATTCGCGGACCGTGTAATCCCCCGACGACAGCCAACGCCGGATATGGGGTACTGCCCCGGACTGGACGGCCCACTGCAGCACCGGGAAGGGGACACCGTCGAGCTGCACGAAGAGGACGCCGTCAACTTCAGGATCGGTCACCGTTTCCTGCCGGCGGGCCCTTCCTGCCAGCGAAGTGATAAGACCGTCATCGGTACCGGCCGTGGTAGCCCATGAGATGAGTGTGCCCACCACGGCACTGACCCAACTGGCGGCAATGGCGGTCCATGCCGTTGATTCGATGCCGGGCACCAGACGGATGGCGACGTACATGATCAGTGCCTGACCGACCAGAGCGGTGAAAAGCACCGCCAGCCAGCCCACCCTGGCCGAGATCTCCACCAGCGCGGGACGGAGGACCAAACCGAGGATGCCGGCCGCCGCTGCCACGGCGGCATACACCCACCAGCTGGTTGCTGAGAACCCCGGCAGCAGCGCACCGGTGATGATGAGGGCTACAGTCGAGGCAGCCCAGGCAGCGGCCAGCCTCGCCAGGTCGGTGATTCGGACGCCGCGGGTGCGCGGAACGCTCGTCGGCATTTTCTCAGTATGGCTGGCTGTAACACGTTGGCACTCACCCTCACAGGGTGAGAACCGCGGCCGGTGCTAGTCGTCTTCGTCCTTGTCCCACGCCTCGTTGCGCGCCTTGACCTTTTCCAGGGCGTGTGCGGCTTCCTCACGGGTCTTGTACGGTCCGATCAGTTGGCTCCAGTCGGACATCGCGTCTTCTTCGATCTCGTGAGTGTTGACGTTGTACCAGTATTCGGGCATCGCTCCTCCTTCGTGGCCCGGAGGGTGTCCGGGATTCAGTGTCCAGGCTGCCACCGGAGCGTAATCCGGCGACGTTCCCGGTTCGACGTCCGGGGCTTATTCCGGCTGTTTTCCGGTTTGTTTTTTACGGCTGTATTGTCCGGGCTCCGCCCGCGGGCTTATATGATCAATCTATGCC
>JBKPJW010000402.1:0-3573 GCA_046730875.1 Actinomycetota bacterium
GGGCAGCTCCAGGACGGCCGCAGCGACGAGGGCGACGTTGGCGCGGGCGGTTTCGGCAGCCTGCCAGGGCTCGTTGACGTGGACGTCTATCAGGCCGCTGCCCGGTTTGTCCGTGAGCGCGCCGGGGCCGAGGATGGTCCAGTCCAGGCTGGTGCCGCGCAGGTAGGAGTCAGCGGCGGCCTTGGCCTCCGCGTAGTGGAAGAAGGGGTTGTCCCGGGGCACTCCGTGGTCCGGTCCGGCTCCAAGATAGGACACCATGACGTAGCGGCCGACGCCAGACTGGGCAGCAGCGTCCATCGAGCGGATCGCGGCGTCACGGTCCACGGCGTAGGTCCTCTCGGGGTTTCCGCCGCCGGCACCGGCCGACCATACGACGGCGTCGTGACCCGAGAGCGCCTCGGCGATTTCCGCCGTCGTCGCATTCTCCACGTCCAGGACGAGTGGGGTGGCGCCGGTTGCCGCGACGTCGGACGCGTGTTCGGGGTTGCGGAAGATGGCGGTGACCTCCTGCCCGTCCGTAGTCAGGACTTTGGAGAGTTCCCTAGCCACTTTTCCGTGGCCGCCGATGATTGCGATTCGGGTCATGGACCCATTCTGTCCCACGTCCCGGCATCCCGGCACCCTTTGCGCTATCAGATTCGGCGGCGTTGCCGCGCCGTCCGTCCCGGCAGCTACACCGACGTTGATACCCTCACCCGCCCAAAAGTCCGACGTCGTCCGTCCGGGCAGCTACACAGACACAGACACAAACCGCTGCGCAGACTAAAGCGCCCGCAGCACGCTCCCCCGATGGCGACACTACAGAACATGTGCTGGAGCCGCCTCGCAGACACCCCCGCAGATCCTGATCGAGGCCTTCGCCCACTATGCGGTCCGCTCCACGCGTGAACGCCACGGCAGGTCGCAGCCTCTCCCCCGCCATCCACTGCTCAACGAAAGATCCGTTATCGGTGCGGCTTTGACACCCATGAATGTCGACACCACTGTCAGGAACAACTGGCCTCCATTGACATCCAGCACCGCTCAAGCTGTCCCCACGACTGCCAATACGCAGAGCCGCCAGAGTACCCCTGCCGAGATGGCCGCGGCACTGCTGCGGCCAGCACGAATGCCACCGGCCATGACACCATGCGCAACGCTGCCTCATCGATACATGTTTTTGGATTACCCCTCGACATGCATTCTAAGTGTGCTTACCATAAAGGCTCGATTAGTTTCTCTTTCGCGTACGGACCGGCAGCCGGATTTCCCGGACAACTTGCCGTCTGAAAACATATGGCCTCCCCACCCCTTCGCGTGGGCTCGCAGGCCGCCAACCTTGCTTCCCCCATTTCCTCACCAGCTCAAACACCCGTATTGGGACGACATCCGCCTCTTTCCGGGGTGTTGTCCTGCAGGCGCATGAGTCTGCACCTGCCGGACGCTGTCACTGCTGGGCCGCGATCGGAATGGAATAAAGAAAAGAGCGGAAAGATGAAAGCAGTAGTCTACAAAGGACCGAAAGACGTCAGCGTCGAGGACGTGCCGGATGCCAAAATTGAACATCCCGCCGACGTGCTGGTGCGGATCACTACGACTAACATCTGCGGCTCGGACCTGCACATGTACGAGGGCCGCACCAGCTTCGAACCCGGACGTACCTTCGGGCACGAGAACCTTGGTGAGGTGGTCGAGATCGGCCCGGCGGTAAGCAAGGTGAAGGTGGGCGAACGTGTCGTGCTGCCGTTCAACATCGCCTGCGGATTCTGCAAAAACTGCGAACGGGGCTTCACCAACTACTGCCTGACCATGCAGCCGGAGGCCAAGCTCGCCGGCGCTGCCTACGGGTTCGCGGACATGGGCCCGTACCAGGGCGGCCAGGCAGAGTACCTGCGCGTGCCGTACGGGGACTTCAACTGCCTGCGCCTGGGTGAGGACGCCGTGGAGAAAGAACTCGACTACGTCATGGTCGCCGACATTTTCCCCACGGGCTGGCATGCCACCGAGATGGCCGGGGTGTACCCGGGCGACTCTGTCGTCATTTACGGCGCAGGACCCGTCGGGCTCATGGCAGCCTACTCGGCCATCATCAAAGGCGCCGGCAAAGTCATGGTCGTGGACCGCCAAAGCGACCGCCTGAAGCTGGCGGAACAGATCGGCGCCATCCCTGTGGATGATTCAAAAGTAGACCCTGTCGAGTTCGTCAAAGACCAGACCATGGGATTCGGCGCCGACCGGGGCTGCGAATGCGTCGGCTACCAGGCGCACGACCCGGCCGGAAACGAACAGCCCAACCTGACCCTGAACCGGCTCGTGGACTCCGTCCGGTTCGTCGGCGGCATCGGCGTCGTAGGGGTGTTCCTGCCCCAGGACCCCGGGGGCCCCGACAAACTCGCCCAGCAGGGCCAGGTGGCCTTCGACTACGGAAACTACTGGTTCAAGGGCCAGACGATGGGTTCGGGACAGTGCCCGGTCAAGAAATACAACCGGGCACTGCGCGACCTCATCGCCGGCGGAAAGGCCAGCCCCTCCTTCCTTGTCAGCCACGAGCTGCCGCTGGGCCAGGCCCCCGAGGGCTACAAGAACTTCGATAACCGTGAAGACGGCTGGACCAAAGTCGTCCTCCACCCAGCCGGCGTCTGAAAGAGCCCGGACAGGAGAATTTCGATGCCGGTACGAGCAATCTCCCGGAGGTGGTCTTGATGCGGTCAATGGTGTATCGCGGGCCCTACAAGGTCCGCGTGGAAGAAAAGGATATGCCGCCGATCGAGCATCCCAATGATGCGATCGTGCGGGTGACAAGGGCGGCGATCTGCGGATCTGACCTGCACCTCTACCACGGCATGATGCCGGACACGCGGGTGGGGATGACGTTCGGGCACGAGTTCGTGGGGGTGGTGGAGCAGGTCGGCTCGTCAGTTGAGCGGCTCAAAGCCGGCGACCGGGTGATGGTTCCCTTCAATGTGTACTGCGGGTCGTGCTACTTCTGTTCCCGCGGCCTCTATTCGAACTGCCACAACGTCAATCCGAACGCGACGGCGGTGGGCGGCATTTACGGCTACTCGCACACGTGCGGCGGTTACGACGGCGGCCAGGCTGAGTTTGTGCGGGTACCCTTCGCTGACGTGGGGCCAGGCGTGATACCGGACTGGATGGATGAGGAGGACGCGGTGCTGCTCACCGACGCCCTGCCTACCGGCTACTTCGGCGCCCAGTTGGGCGACATCGCTGAGGGCGACACCGTGGTGGTGTTCGGTGCCGGGCCGGTGGGCCTGTTCGCCGCCAAGTCCGCCTGGCTGATGGGCGCCGGACGGGTGATTGTGATCGACCACCTGGAGTACCGGCTCCAGAAGGCCCGCACCTTCGCGCACGCCGAAACGTACAACTTTGTGGAGTACGAGGACATAGTGGTGCACCTGAAGAAGGAAACCGACTACTTGGGCGCTGACGTCGTCATCGACGCCGTGGGCGCCGAGGCAGACGGGAACTTCCTGCAGCACGTGACCGCTGCAAAACTGAAACTTCAGGGCGGATCCCCGATTGCCCTCAACTGGGCGATCGACTCCGTCCGCAAAGGCGGCACCGTCTCGGTGG
>JBKPJW010000403.1:0-7945 GCA_046730875.1 Actinomycetota bacterium
GTGTGAGAACGGCAAAACCTGCGGGAGCCTCAGTGTGAGAACCGCAAAACCTGCGGGAGCGTCGCTTACAGCTCGGCCTTCCCCTGCCTCCAGTACCCCATGAACGCAACCTGCTTCCGGTCAATCCCGACGTCCCGCACAAGGTACCG
This sequence comes from Actinomycetota bacterium, assembly GCA_046730875.1. Taxonomy (GTDB): domain Bacteria; phylum Actinomycetota; class Actinomycetes; order Actinomycetales; family Micrococcaceae; genus Arthrobacter. The sequence goes on from JBKPJW010000403.1 coordinate 150, forward strand.
GCGCAGCTCCTTGACCGTGCCCGCTTCACCGGCGATCCAGGCGTAGAAGGGCAGCGCACCTGCAGGCTTGTCGGGGTTCTTGCCCGCCCCGATCGCCGCGGCGTCCATCCGGGCGGGGGTCTCCCAAAGGATGTCCTGGTCCACGTTGACGTCGTCGGGTTCCGGGCCCGCCCCGCCGGCTGCGGCCTTGATGCCCACCCAGCCGGGTTCGGGAACAGCGGCCCGGACGGCCGCCTGCAGGAGCTCGCCGTGCGGACGCGAGCGGCCGATCGAGGCCCCGCGTGCCAGCCAGGTGATTTCGACGTCGGCGTCCGAGCTCAGGTCCAGGAAGTCGCCGGCCTCGGGGACTTCGAGGAACGCGTGCCCGCTCATGTACCGCGGGAGGCTTTCCAGGATGGCGCTGATGGCCGGAACTGCAGTCTCGTCGCCGGCAAGCAGCACGCGCTGGGCCAGGCCCGGCCGCCATTCGATGCCGGAGTAGGTCTCCGCCGTGGCACAGTGCGCTGCCCGGTTGTTGGGTCCGATGAGGGTAATAGCGTCTCCGGGCTTGGCGTTCAGTGCCCAGTTGGCGGCGGGGCCGCCGGTGCCGGCGGAGTCGAAGTGCATCACGAAGTCGACGTCGATCTCGGGATAGACGGCATCGAGCCGTTCCTGCCGCACGGTGTAGGTCCGCATGGAGCCGCGGATGGCGGGATCCATGGCCAGCCATTCCTGGTACCAGCCGGACTGCTCCATTTCGAACGCCGGCAGCGGGAGCTCGGTGCCGTCCTCGGCGAGGGACGGGATCATCAGCTTCACCCGAAGGTCCAAGGTGTCGCCGTGGACGCCGAAGTTCCGCAGGGCGTATCCGCCGAAGGTGATGCGGCGGAAGTTCGGGCTGAGCTCCTCGACGGCGGAGACCGTCACGTCGAACGCGAGGGTCATGGGTTCGGTGGCACGCTGGTCTTTTACCGGCGAACTTGCCCGCCGCGCCCGCGCCCGGCTGAGGTCGACTGCGTTGCTGTTTGTTGCATTGCTGGTGACTGCCGTCATAGGACCAACTCCAGGGTTGTGGTTTCGGCTTTTGCGAGATCAGTGTGGTGCCGGCCGAGCGGAATGATCAGCGGGGTGCCGGCAACGGGATCGGGAAGCACCCGCGAGTCCAGGCCGAAGACGTCCCGGACAAGGTCCTCGGTGACCACGTCGGTGGAGGTGCCTTCCGCCACGATCCTGCCGCCCTTCATAGCGATCATGTGGTCCGCGTATCGGGCCGCCAGGTTCAGGTCGTGCAGGACGATGGCCACGGTGGTGCCGCGCTGCCGGTTCAGATCCGTGACCAGGTCCAGGACCTCCACCTGGTGGGCCAGATCCAGATAGGTGGTGGGCTCATCGAGCAGGAGCACCTCGGTTTCCTGGGCAAGGGCCATCGCGATCCAGACGCGCTGGCGCTGCCCGCCGGAGAGTTCGTCGACATTGCGCTCTGCAAGCTCCAGGGTTTCGGTGGCTTCAAGCGCGCTCTGCACAGCGAGATCATGATGTGACAGGTCACCTGCGCTCCAGCTGCGGAAGAAGCCCTGGTGCGGGTAGCGGCCGCGACCTACGAGGTCCCGCACCAGAATCCCGTCCGGGGCGGTGGGATGCTGCGGGAGCAGGCCCAGGATGCGGGCGAGTTCCTTGGCCGGGCGTGAGTGGATGTCCTTGCCATCCAGGGTCACGGCGCCGCCGGCCGGTTTCAGCAGCCTGGACAGGCCGCGGAGGAGCGTGGATTTGCCGCAGGCGTTGGCGCCAACGATCATGGTCACTTTGCCTTCAGGGATCTCCGCCGTGAGGCCCTCCACGACCCGGCGCTGATCGTACTGGAGCGTCAGGTCCTTGGCGTTGAGAACTGCCATGTCAGGCATCCTTTCGATTGGCGGTGACCAGGAGCCACAGCAGGAAGGGTGCGCCCAGCGCGCCGGTGACCACACCGACGGGAAGGACGGTGCCCTCCAGCAGCAGGGGGGCGATGTTGGCGGCGACGTAGTCCGCGGCGAGGACGATCAAGGCGCCGACGAATGCGCCGGCCGGGAGGCTGGACTTGCCGGTGAAGCGGCGCGCGATGGGGCCGGCGAGGAAGGCCACGAAAGCAACGGGCCCGGCTGCTGCGGTGGCGACGGCGGCCAGCGCCACCGCTGTGGCCACGATGCCGAGCCGGGTGATTCCCACGCGGATGCCGAGTCCGGCGGCGGCGTCGTCTCCGAGTTCCAGGATCCGGAGTGGGCCGGCGAGGACCGTGACGGCGGGCACCAGGACCAGCAGCGCCAGTGCCAGCACGCCGGCTCGATCCCAGCTGGCGGAGTTCAGCGACCCGTTCAGCCAGATCAGAGCTTCGGCCGCAGTGCGGATGTCCGCCCGGGTCATGAGGAAATTGACGACGGCGTTCAGTGCGGCGGCGATGCCAATGCCGGCCAGGATGAGCCGGCTGCCGGCCGCGTTGCCGCGGCCGGAGCCGAGGGATCCGCTCCGGGAGATTGTGTAGATCACGACCGCCACGGCCATGGCCCCGCAGAGCGCAGCGCCGGAAACGGCCGCTCCGGAGGCCCCGAAGACCACGATGGCGGTCACGGCGGCCGCGCTGGCCCCGTAGCTGATGCCGATGACATCGGGGCTGGCCAGCGGGTTGCGAAGCATGGTCTGGAACAGGGTGCCGGAGAGCCCGAAGGCGATCCCGATCATGGTGCCGATGACCGCCCGCGGCAGCTTGTTTTCCATCACGATGAAGCTGGCGCCGGGGATTCTCTCGCCAACGGTGAGGTGGGCTACGAGGATCCTGAAGAAGTCCGGGATGGTGACGGTGTAGCTGCCCAGCAGGATGTCGACGGCGAGGAGCACCAGAACGGCGAAGGCGAGGAGTGCCGTCCGGGTCATGAACACGCGGCGCAGAGGCTTCCGGGCAGCCCGAACGGAGCCGACCCGGACCGAGTCGAAGCGAACCGGCCGATGGTGCCCTGTCTGCGCGGGGACGAAGGCGCCAGGTGCCTGTTCGCGCTGCGCGGGGGCGTTTTCTCCCAGCTCATGCCTGACGTTGGCGAGGTCTCCCTTGCTCACAGCCCTGCCCCTTTCCCGCGGCGGACCAGCCACACGAACACGGGCGCACCCACGAGGGCTGTCATGATCCCGGCGGGAACTTCGCCGGGCAGCAGGATCACACGGCCCACCACGTCCGACAACAGGAGAAGCACGGGCGCCAGGACCAGCGAGAAGGGCAGGATCCAGCGGTAGTCCGGACCGGTCAGGAAGCGGACGGCGTGCGGAACCACCAGGCCGACGAATGCGATCGGTCCGGCGAGTGCCGTGGCGGAACCGCAGAGCAGGACTATGCCGAGCGCGGTAATGCCGCGGGCGAGGCCCACTCGCTGGCCCAGGCCCCGGGCGATGTCGTCCCCGAGGGCGAGGCTATTCAGGATCCGACCGGTGAACAGGACGATGAGAGCCCCGGCGGCCAGGAACGGCAGCCCGGGCAGCACCACTGACCAGTCCCGGCCGGCGATCCCGCCGACCTGCCAGAAACGGAATCGGTCCAGGGTGTCCTGGCTGGAGACCAGGATGACGTTCATCAGTGAATACAGCCCCGCGCTCAGGGCCGCGCCGGCCAGGGCCAGTTTGACCGGCGTCGCCCCCTCACGTCCCATGGACGCAATAAGGTAGACGACGACGGCGGCTGCTGCGGAGCCGATGAACGCGAACCAGATGTAGCCGGTCAGGGACGAAACGCCGAAGACGTAGATCCCGGTGACGACGGCGAGGGCGGCGCCCGCGTTGACGCCGATGATGCCGGGGTCGGCGAGCGGGTTGCGGGCCACGCCCTGCATGGCCGCGCCCGCCAGCCCGAGCGCGCCGCCGGCGAGCAGGCCCAGCACGGTGCGGGGGATGCGGGCGTGGATGACGGCGTGATTGCCGTCGGTGGGGTCGAACTGCGTGAGCGCCTGCCAGACGGTGTCGAGGGGTACCCCGCGGGCACCTACAGCCAGGGACGCTGCACAGATTAGAACGAGCACGACGACGGCGCCCAGCAGCCAGGCGGCCTGCGTTGCGGGGGCTTTCCTCCCGGTGGGGGCCGGGAGTGCGGGCGCACCGGTGGTGGCGGGCGCCGTCGTCGTACTGTTCGTCATGGGGAGGGTGTTACTTCGCGGCGGTGACTGCGCCGGCCAGCTGAGGCAGGAACGTGTCCAGTGACCACGGCAGGCTCAGGGGCGAGGAAGCGGAGATGGACAGTGTCAGCGTGTTGTCCGAGTCGGCAACCAGGGCGCCGCTCTTGATGGCGGGGATCTGGCCCAGCAGCGGGTCAGCCTTGATGGAGTCGGTGGTGGCCGCATCCGGCACCCAGGTCACAAAGACGTCGGACTGGAGTTCATTGGCCTTTTCAGCGGACCACGGGATAAAGAACTCCTTGGAACCCTTGGAGTTGTCCTCCACCACGGACGCGAGCTTCATGCCGATTTCGCTGAGGAAACGCGGACGGTTGTCGTTGGCCGTGTAAACGTTGACGCCGTCGCTCTTGGCCGGTTCCAGGTTGCCGTAAATGAAGGACTTTCCGGCGATCTGCGGGTACTCCGAGACCTTGTCCTTGATGGTGGCCTCGGTATCGGAGACCAGCTTGGCGGCTTCGGTTTCCTTGCCCAGCGCCTTGCCGATGATGGTGGTGGATTCCTGCCACGGCGTGCCGTAGGCCAGCTCCGGATGGGCCACGACGGGTGCGATTTCGCTGAGCTTCTTGTAGTCCTCTTCGGTCAGGCCGGAGTAAGCGCCCAGGATGACGTCCGGGTTCAGCTTGGCGATCTCGGTGAAGTTGATGCCGTCAGCCTCGGAGAACTGGACGGGGGCCTTCTCCGACCCGAAGCCGGCGCCGAGCTTCTCCAGCGCGGCGTCCTTCCACGGCGTGGAGCCCTTGTCGTTACCGCCCCATTCATTCTTGGGAACGCCCACCGGAACCACGCCGAGGGCAATGGCGACATCGTCATTGACCCAGGAAACGGTGACCACGCGCTTGGGCTGTTCCTTGATGGTGGTCTCGCCGAAGACGTGCTTGATAGTGACGGGGAAGGCCGCGCTGGCGGACTGGGTTGCCGTGTCCGGCGCCGTCGAACTGGCTGGCCCGGTAGCGCAACCGGTAAGGGTCAGCGCGACGGCGGCCAGCACGGCTGCAGCCCGCCCTGCGGTCTTGCGGAGGGGGCTGCGGCCGGCGGGGCGGCCGGCCAAACGGGAAAAGACGGCGGAAGCCACGGAACTCCTTAGGTAAATGATGCGAACCTAAGTAAGGCTAGCCTACCCTCATGGCAATTAAGAAAGGTTTGAGTAACGTAATTGTCTCAATAGCCGCCGGTCGCCGGATTCAGCCCAAACCCTCCCGCACGTCCGGCCCTCTTCTATCGACGCTCCCGCACGCCCGGCCCCCTTCCCTCCAACGCTCCCGCAGAAATGGGGGCGCGGCGGCCTCAGCGATAGGTCACGCTCAGCAGCAGCGCCTTAAGTGCCCTCGCCTCGGCGCCCTCAAGCCAGGCCTTGGCCGCGTCATCGCCGGCAAAGGGCTTCTCGATGAACTTGACGTCCGCCACCAGGACCCCATCCCCGATCCGGATAATCCCATCGAGCCGAGAGCCGTCCCCCGCTGGGGGCACGCCGGCCGTCAGGTGCATGCGATACGTCGGGACTCCATCCATCCGGTCCACGTAGAACGAATAATGGGCGGCAGGAGCAGGCTGTTGACTGAGTCCCGGTACGGGCTCCGATTCGAAGACAGTCCTGCGCACCGGATGAGTGACTCCGTCTGCAACCTGTCCGGAGTAGACCGTGACTTGCTCAGTGCCACTCGCGTCGAAAACCGTCGCCGTCCCCGACTGCGAGGGCTCCCCCGCTCCGGTAAACAGCTCCACCCGCCAGTCCGTCGGGTACTCAAACGACAGGCGTCCGTCCGGGAAGGTGTACGTCGCGACGTCGGCAGAAACGGGAACGGACGACGGCGGTTCGGCGCCGGTCGCCGTCGGGCCCGCAGCGGCGGGAGTGGGTGTCGCATTCGATTCCGACGCAACGCCGACGCCCGATGGTGACGCCCCACCAGGCGGGGCCGCCGGGGCGGCCGCGCCGCAAGCGGACAGACTAAGGGTGGCAGCAGCAAGGGCGGCAAAAAAGGGGACGCGACGCGCAGAAAGCATGATGGGGCCTTTCACGATGAAGCCGTCAGCTCGGCAGGCCCGACTCCCGTCCCACCTCGATGGGAGGTCAGTCGTAGCCCTGATGGAGCCCGGGGCGAAGGATTGTGCTGCACAGAATCGCACAGACGGAGAAGGCCTCCATCCCTTTCGGAATAAATCAATCGAATTGTTATTAATTGCCCACGCAGCACTACGGACTGAAGTGCGGGAGCGTCCACCAAACCCCCGCCAAAAGTGCGGGAGCGTCCACCAAACCCCCGCCAAAAGTGCGGGAGCATCCTGGCGGGTGGGCGGGTCAGCGCAGGACTATGTCCACGGGGTTCGCTTCGGACCGCCAGGTGCCTTCCGTACCGGGGCGTGGGGCGATCACCGGGGCGGTCAGGACTCCGGAGCGGTTGGTGCGTTTGTCCCGCAGGATCTCCGTGACAGATCCCAGGTGCCGGGAGAGGTCGATCACGTTCTCGGGTGCTGCCAGCAGGAGCTGGAAGCCGAACTCGTGCAGCGCCTTGATGCCCGCGCCGGCGAACTCCTCCGAGGCAAGCACAAAGGCCTCGTCCATCATGACGGTTCCGTAGGTGGTGAAGCCCTGTTCGGCGATGCCCAACTGATAACTCAGCGCTGCCGCCATGATGAACGCGGTGAAGCGCTGCCGCTCCCCGCCCGACATGGAGCCGGTGTCCGCATGCATGAAGACCTCGGTCTTCTTCGCGCCTGCCCCCTTGGAACCGGCAGCCTGCACCTCGCGGTGCTCTTTGCACTGGATGAAAAGGTGGCCTCGAACGTCCAGCACTTCGGCGCGCCAGCGACGGTCCTCCGGGGTCTGCGAGCCGAGCCGCTTCACGAGCGTTTCGAGCGACTTGTAGCGGTTGGTGAGCTCGGCGTCGTCGTCCGTCTGCGCCCCGGACAGCGCAGCGGACGCTGCGGCGACCGCCTTTCCCGGCCGGGCGTGCCGGACCTTGAGCGCGTTCTGGATGGCGTCCTTGAACTGCTTGGCCGTCGCGGGCAGCGTCTGTTTGATATCGAGTTCCAGGAAGCTGCCCTCGTGGAAGTTCACGTCGGAGAGGATGCCGTTCAGCGGCAGGATCCGGCTCGTGATGGCGCGTCGTTCCTCATCCAGCAGGTGAAGCAGGGTGCTGAAGGATTCGTGCGTGCGCTGGTTGAAGAACTGCCGGAATTCGGCCTCCTGCGCGGGCAGGCCGTCGCTGACAATCGCGTGATAGCGGGATTCGAACTCCCCCGCGGCGCCGATCGAGGTGCCGTGGTCCGCGGAGATTGCCGTGCCCCATTCACGGACAAAACCCTCGAAGATGCGGGTGAGGCGCTCCGAGGTACCCTGGCCGCGGGACTCGGCCGCGTGCAGTTCTGCCAGGAGCCTGGTGCGGACCTGGTTGGCGAGGTTGTCCAGCTCGTGCATCTCCAGGACGTCGCCGTGGCCGGTGAAGTACGGTTCCAGCGCGGCGACGGTGGCATCCGAAGGCGGCGCCTGCGCCAGCCGGTTGCGTGCGGCGTCGAGCAGCGAATCTGCTGCCGTCATGCGCGCATCGAGGGCCTTGTACTCGCTCTGCAGCACTGCCGCTGCCTCGGTGCTCGACTGGTGCTTGTGCCGCGCGGCTTCGATGTTGGCAC
>JBKPJW010000404.1:0-8233 GCA_046730875.1 Actinomycetota bacterium
CGCCCCTCCGGAGCCGGTGACGACGTCGACAACCCCAGGTCGCCGATCCTTGCCGGGTTCCTGGGATCGCTGTTCATGATGATCGGTTCGATCGGCGTCGGCTGGCTTGCCCCCGCATCCGAGCTCCGCCGGGTTCCGCTGTTCATCTGGATGCGCACCGAGGCCATCGGCGTCGCCCTGTCCATTGTCCTGCTGGCCTTCGGCGGCATGCTCCTGGTCCGCGCCTGGCTGCGGCTTGGCCAGCGCGTCCGGGTCTGGGGAGAAGGTGCCCGCCGGGCCACCCTCCAGGCGACGGTTGCCTGGGGCCTGCCGCTGATGTTCTCCGTGCCGCTGTTCAGCCGCGACGTCTATGCCTATATCGGCCAGGGCCGGCTCATGGTGGAGGGATTCAACCCCTACGAAAACGGCATCTCGGCGCTGTCCAACTACTTCCAGCTGGGCGCGGACCGGATGTGGACCGAGGCGCCGGTCCCGTACGGTCAGCTGTTCCTGTGGATCGAACAGTTCGTGGTCTGGGCCACCAACGTGCATCCCGAGGGCAGCATCATGCTGTTCCGGCTGGCCGCACTGGTGGGCATTGCGCTGTGCATGATCTACGTGCCCAAACTGGCCGAACTCCACGGGGTGAACCCGAACCGGGCCCTGTGGCTGACGGCGGCCAACCCGCTGTTCCTCACCAACTTCATCGCCAGCGTGCACAATGACGCCCTCATGATCGGGCTTGCCCTTGCCGGCCTCTACTACTGCGCCACCCGCCGGGTCATCCGCGGCATCGTGCTGGTCACCCTGTCCATCTCGGTCAAGCCCATCACCGTGGTCTTCCTGCCGTTCATCGGCCTGCTCTGGGCGGGCAAAGGCGCCAGCTGGCCGCGCAAGTTCGTTTTCTGGGGCCTCACCGCCGGCATCAGCCTGGCCCTGCTGTATCTGATGAGCCGGGTCAACGGCTTCGGCTTCGGCTGGATCAACGGGCTCTCCGCCCCGGGCAGCATCTGGATCTGGTACGCACCTGTCGGCCTGATGGGCCTGATCGTCGCCTCCATCTCCAACGCGTTCGGGCTCGACGGCTGGGGGCTGGCCAAGTGGGCGTTCGACGCCGGCAAGCTGGTCGCCGTCGGAATCGTCGCCTGGCAGATCTTCCGCGATGACTACGACCGCCTGATGCGCCGGCTCACCCTGGCGTTCGCCGCCGTCGTGCTTCTGTCCCCGATGATCCAGTCCTGGTACATCGTCTGGCTCATTCCGCTGTTTGCCGTCACCGGTATCCGCGACGACTGGCAGGTCAAGGCGCTGTACTTCATCGTGTCCTTCTTCATGGTCTACGCGATCTCGGACCAGCTGGACGTCTTCCCGTACCTGCAGACCGCGGACCTGGGCCTGGCCCTGGCGCTGGCCCGCAACGCCGCGGCCATCATCGCCCTGCTGTTTGCCCTGTACCTGATCTTCCTGGACCCGAAGACCAAGCTGCTGTTCAGCAAGTCGGACGAGCCGGTCACCACACGGCCGATCATCTAGGGCCGCTTCTGGCTAGGCCGGCAGGTTCTTCAGCGCTTCCTTGCGGGACAGCGGACTGAGATCGTCTCGATGCCGCTGCACGAACAAGCGCACCCAGTCCGGGTCCGTCCTGGCGTACTGGCGCAGCGCCCACCCGATCGCCTTGCGGATGAAGAATTCCGGATCGTCCAGGTTGGCCTCGATCACCGCGGCCAGGAGGGCGGTGTCGGTGGCGGACTTCGCCCCGAGCTGCGCCGTGATGGCAGCCCGGCGGACCCAGAAATCCCCGTCCGTGCTCCAGCGCCGCAGGACCGGGGTCAGTTCGGCCCGGTGCGCCTGCAGGAGACCGCCCAGCCGGTGCGCCACTGCGTCCACCAGGTCCCACCAGGCCCCGGTGCGGATGATTTCCTCGTACAGGGCCAGCATTTTGAGTTCCCCGGCCGCGAGCCTATGCCCCGTGAGCTCGATCGCGGCGTAGCGTTCCTCACGCCAGCTGGCGTTCCGCCACAGCGCGAGCACCGTGGACTGCAGCTCCGCCAGGCTGCCCGGAGGGTGCTCGGCGGCCGCGGCTTTGACGATCCTGCGGACCTCGGGAACCCGCACGCCAAGGAACGGCATCTGCGATTTCATATAGGCCTGCGCCCCGGCGGCGCGGGCCGGATCGGCCGCAGCCTGCAGCCGGCTGCCGATCCCATCAATCAGTTCTGGAGAGACCATGAAGCCCACTGTAGACATCCTTCGGCGGGCCCTAAAGTTGAAGCCAGCAAGCCGCGGTTCCGCATCGGAAGGAAACCCATGTCGATGATCAAGAGTCCTGAAGAGATCGCCCTCATGCGCGAGGCGGGCCGGGTGGTCGCCGCGACACTGAATCGGGTCCGGGAGGCCTCCGCCGTGGGTGTCTCGCTCAAGGAGCTCGACGAGGTCGCCGCTGCGTCCATCGCCGGCGCCGGGGCCACGCCGGCGTTCCTGAACTACCGGCCGCGGTGGGCGTCGGTCCCGTTTCCCGGGGTCATCTGCACCTCCGTCAACGACGCCGTCGTGCACGGCATCCCCAACGACTACCGGCTGCAGGACGGGGACCTGCTGAGCGTGGACTGCGGCGCCTTCCTGGACGGCTGGTGCGGCGACGCCGCCGTGAGTTTCATCGTGGGGACGGCGGACCCGGTGGACCAGGCCCTGATCGACGCCACGGACGCCGCCCTGGCCCGGGGGATCGAGGCAGCGAGGATCGGGAACAAGATGGGCGATCTGGCGTACGCGATCGGCGGGGCCGCGCGCCGGGCGGGCTATGGGCTGCTCGCCGACCACGGCGGCCACGGGATCGGCCGGACCATGCACGCGGAGCCGCATGTGCCCAACGACGGCCGGCCCGGCCGGGGCATCAAGCTGACCGAGGGCCTGGTCATCGCCATCGAGCCGATGCTGATTCTCGGCCGCAAGGATGACTACTATCACGACGACGACGAATGGACCCTCCGCTCCGCGAACGGCCGCCGCGCTGCGCACAGCGAGCACACCGTGGCTATCACCAAGGACGGCCCCGTCATCCTGACTCTGCCCTAGGGCTGGGCCGTAGCGTCCTTAGCGCGGGCGCCGTCAGGCGGACTCAGGTTGGAGTGCCGTCAACGGGTGCCGTCAGGCGCGGCCAGGGCGCCGTTAGGCGCGGCCAGGGCGGGCGCCGTCAGGCGGACGACGGCGCGTCCGGGCACCGCGTCGCTGACCACGACGAAGCCGGCCGCCAGGAAGAGTCCCAGGGTGCCGTGATAGAGATCCGCCGGGCCCGCCTTGGGCCGTTGCGCGGCGTCCACCGGATAGCCCTCTACCACCGTGGCGCCGTGGGCGAAGGCATGTTCGACGGCGGCTGCGAGCAGCGCCCGCGCCACGCCGGTCCGGCGCTGGCCGGGGGAGACAACAAAGCAACTCACGGACCACACGTCGTTTCCGCCAGGATCCCGGGCCGCTTCAGGGGCCGCCGTCAGGACCTTCGAGCGAATGATCCTGGGATAACACTCGCGAGGCTCGACGGCACACCAGCCCACCGGATTCCCGGCGCGGAAGGCCAGCACCCCGGGAGCCGGGGCGCCGCCGTCGAACTTGTCCCGCAACTGGACCTTCCGCTGCTCCGGTGTCGACGCGGACCACTGGGTTCCGGTCAGCGCGAAGAACCGGCACCAGCAGCGCGACGGTTCGCCCGGTTGCCGAAGAGGCGTTCGACGTCTGGCCAGTCCGCCGCAGCCGTGGTGATGGCTGCCTGGCTCCGGGGTTCCGCTTCGCCCATGGAAAGAGGCTACCCCCGCCGGCGTCAGCGTGTACGCGTGCCTGGCTGCCGGCTGACGCGCTGGCGATGCGCGGCGAGCCGCAGTTGAATGATGCGGGCGGCGCCGGCGATGGCGACCAGCACGCCGCCGCCGACTGCCGCGATGAACAGGGCAATGCCGAGCGGGACCGATCCCTCGAGACCAAAGAACTTCACCTGCACATATTCCTGGTTCTGCAGGATGAAAGCGATGAGCAGGACCAGCACCACCAGTGCGCTGGCAACCGCGACCCAGACCATCCCCGCGCGGGTGACCTGGCGCGTTTCCGGGGCAGCCGGCGTGGCGGGATTTTCCGGGCGGGAAGGTTCCACGCGTTGCGGCCCCGTTGCGTCGGTCGGCGCCGCCGGCGCGAGATCGGAACTGCCCGCCGGACGTTCAGTGCTGTAGCCGGCTTCGGCGGCGAGGGAGTCAGCGGCCTCCGGGTAGTGGGTGGGCGGGGCGTCGTTGGGATTGTTGGGATCGAATCCGCGGGGTGTCTGGGTCATGGCGGCCGTACCTTTCAGTTGCGGGCAGGGCACGCCGGGAATCCTTGGCCACCTGCCGGTCCATACAATACTAAGCGTGCTGATGGGTTTCCTTCTGCCCCGGCAACCCGTCGGCGGTTCCGGGCTGACGTGGACTGTTGGCACCAGCCCGGGCACGGTATAGCGTTCCAGCCAAGGGAAGCCTTGAAGAGGAGGCGCGGCCGTGACGATTATTGACAACGCCGTCTATGTGAACGGTCACCGGACCGCCGACCCGGAAGACCTCGAGGAGACCTATTTCTTGCTGCGCCAACGCCAGGGCATGGCCTGGATCGGTCTCTACCGGCCGGACGCCGACGAGCTGCGCTCGGTGGCCGAGGAATTTGACCTGAGCCACCTTGCCGTCGAGGACGCGCTCGCCGGCCATCAGCGAGCGAAGCTGGAGCACTATGGCGAGACGTTGTTCCTGGTCCTGCGCCCTGCCCGGTACCTCGACGAAGTGGAGAAGGTCGAGTTCGGCGAAATCCATGTGTTCGCCGGACCGGACTTCGTGGTGACTGTCCGCCGGGCCGAGTCACCCGACCTGGCCCGGGTGCGCCGGCGCATGGAGTCACAGCCGGAATTCCTCGCGCTCGGGCCGGACGCCGTGCTGTATGCGATCCTGGACCAGGTGGTGGACGAGTACGAGCCGGTGGCCGCCGGGCTGGAAAACGACATCGATGAAATCGAGGATGATCTGTTCGCCGCCGATCCCGGAGTATCGCGTCGGATCTATGAATTGTCCCGCCAGGTCATCACGTTCCAGCGGGCCACCGCCCCTCTGTCCGGAATCCTGCAGACTCTCATGGCCAACGTCCCGGACGAAGTTCAGGACTCCGAACTGCAGGACCATTTCCGCGACGTCCTCGACCACGCCCTCAGGCTGGGGGAGCGGGTGGCTGCCTTCCGTGCGCTGCTGCAGAATGCGCTGGCGGTCAATGCCGCCCTGGTGGCCCAGCGGCAAAACGACGAAATGCGGCTCCTGACCGAGTCGAGCTTCGCCCAGAACGAGCAGGTCAAGCGGATCTCGTCGTGGGCTGCGATCCTTTTCGCCCCGACGTTGATCGCCTCGATCTATGGCATGAACTTCCGCGCGATGCCCGAGCTCGACTGGATTTTCGGCTATCCGATGGCACTCGCGCTCATGATCGGCATGGGCGGGATCCTGTTCCTGGCGTTCAAACGCAACAAGTGGATCTGAACCCCTGAGAAAGCTCATGAGCGCCGGGTCTATCGCCGTCTCTGGAGGACTACTCTGTTGGCACGAACCACATCGAGGAGGACTGAATGAGTGCCTCTGACGAGCTCGCCGCCATCGAAGCGAGGCTCATCGAGGACGAGAATGAATACGCCGGCGGAGTCGTCGACCAGAACGTCCGGGACCGGCGGTATCTCCTTGCCCTCGTGCGTGACCAGCAGGCACGCCTCGATGAGCTTACGGCGAAGCGTGAGCCGCATGTCGCCGCTGGTGGGCCGGTGGATCCCAGGGTCTCCAGCTGAAATAGAAGCGGCTCTGACCTTGCGTTTTGCAGGTCAGAGCCGCATTTTCTTGTGCCCCAGGAGGGAATCGAACCCCCGACCGGCGGATTAGAAGGCCGCTGCTCTATCCCCTGAGCTACTGGGGCACGCTGGTGCCCGCCGGCTGCTGCCGGGGACGCCTCCAAAAGTTTACAGTGCCGCAGGCCCCTTGACGGTCAACTCTGGCCCATTACCTGCCCTGCGGTCCCGCTCTTTTCCAGCCTGGCCCCAACCCTGCAGCCGACGGCAAGTTTTCCACATGGCACGGTCAGGCCCTCCCCGGCGGCGGTCCCCGGCGGGATGCTGGAACTGCCCGGCAGGGCACGACAATTCGAGACGGGACATGAGAATGAGTGACAACATTACGGTCCGTGGCTTCGTTGCCTCGGAGATCAGAAGCGCGACCACCCCCGGCGGCGTGCCCACGGCGTCCTTCCGGTTCGGCGCCACGGAACGCCGCTACGACCGCGCCTCCAGCACATGGGTGGATGGGAACACCAACTGGTTCACGGTTCAGGGTTACCGGCAACTGGCCGGCAACATCGGCTGCAGCATCAAGAAGGGCCAGCGGGTCATCGTCGTCGGCAGGCTGAAGATGCGGAGCTGGGAAAGGGACGGCCGGGTCCACCACGTTGCCGAGATCGACGCCGAGTCAGTCGGCCACGACCTCATGTGGGGATCTGCCAACTTCACGCGATCGGCCGCAAACGGAAACCCGGCGGCCGCCGGTGCCAGTACGCCTGGCACCGGGGATAGCGACGGCTCCTGGCCGCGAGCGGAGGCCGGGGATGCCGGTGACGGCGATGCCGGCGACGCCGGGGACAGCGGCGACGGGGACAACGACGGCGGGGACAACGACGACGGCGCCGACCACCCCGCGACGTTCATCGACGACGCGACCGGCGAGGAACAGGAGGTGGACGAGGAAACCGGCGAACTGAAACAGGCCGCAGCCTGAATCCCGGGCCCCGTGGGACACCACCAGGGCCAATGCGCATGCAAAGTTGCCGGGTCTGCCACGGTAGGCCGGCGCCTGGACGGCCCGCGGCAGCCCCCGCCGCGGGTCCTGGGACATCCAGGACTGAGCGGGAGTCGACGGCGCCTGCCGGGAAGAGCAACCGGAGGGCATGCCGGCACCCGTCGCACGAGCAAAGCCCTGTCACGAGCAAAGCGCTGTCACGAGCAAAGCCCTGTGGTCTGCGTCCGTGAGGGCAACATGGGGCAACAGCGTGGTCGAGGGCCCGCGCAACGGGGCTCCCGGAATGTGAGTTATCCCGGTCGAACCACTAGATTTGTAGGCATGGCGGAATTTATCTACACAATGACCAAGGCCCGTAAGGCTGTCGGCGAAAAACTCATCCTCGATGACGTGAGCATGTCCTTCTTCCCGGGGGCCAAGATTGGCGTTGTCGGCCCGAATGGTGCCGGTAAGTCCACCATTCTCAAGATCATGGCAGGCCTGGACACCCCCTCCAACGGCGAGGCCAGGCTCAGTCCCGGCTACTCGGTAGGCATCCTGCTGCAGGAGCCGCCGCTGAACGAGGACAAGACCGTTCTGGGCAACGTCCAGGAAGGTGTCGGTGAAATCTACGGCAAGATCCTGCGCTTCAACGAGATCTCGGAAGAAATGGCCAGCCCCGACGCTGACTATGATGCCCTCCTCGAGGAAATGGGTCAGCTGCAGGAAGCGATCGACGCAGCCGACGCCTGGGACATCGATTCCCAGCTGGAACAGGCTATGGACGCACTGCGGTGCCCGCCCGCCGACGCCGACGTCACTCTGCTCTCCGGTGGTGAGCGCCGCCGCGTCGCCCTGTGCAAGCTCCTGCTGCAGAAGCCGGACCTGCTGCTGCTCGACGAGCCCACCAACCACCTCGACGCCGAGAGCGTGCTGTGGCTCGAGCAGCACCTTTCCAGCTACTCCGGCGCCGTCCTTGCCGTTACCCACGACCGCTACTTCCTTGACCACGTGGCCCAGTGGATCGCCGAAGTGGACCGCGGCCACCTCTACCCGTACGAGGGCAACTACTCCACGTACCTGGAGAAGAAGCGCGCCCGCCTGGAAGTCCAGGGCAAGAAGGACGCCAAGCAGGCCAAGCGCCTGACCGAGGAACTCGAATGGGTCCGGTCCAACGCCAAGGGACGCCAGACCAAGTCCAAGGCCCGTCTGGCCCGCTACGAGGAAATGGCCGCCGAGGCGGACCGTACCCGCAAGCTCGACTTCGAGGAGATCCAGATCCCGCCGGGACCGCGCCTCGGCGGACTCGTGCTGGAGGCCAAGGATCTCCAGAAGGGCTTCGATGACCGCACCCTGATCGACGGCCTGTCCTTCACCCTGCCCCGCAACGGCATCGTCGGCGTCATCGGCCCCAACGGCGTCGGTAAGTCCACGCTGTTCAAGAC
>JBKPJW010000405.1:0-7849 GCA_046730875.1 Actinomycetota bacterium
GTGGCCGCCCCCGGTCGTTAAACCAGGGTCAGCCGCAGAGGCATGGCAACTCGTCAAAGCGGCGGCCAACGATCAAGCTTCTTCACCTGCGGGTCTCCAACACCGCCTGCAATTTCTCGAACGACTCGGTCCATCCGTTGCGGTGCAATTCCAGCCGTTCCTCCGTGAGGAATGGTCCCTGCGAGAGCACCAGGCGGGTGCCTTTGCCAGCACTCCCGAGTGAGAGGTCGACGACGGTTTCCCGGTCGTCCGGCGCCGGTTCGTCCCAGCGGAAGGTGTACACCAGGCGCCATGGCGGATCGATCTCCAGGAACTCGCCGGATAGGTGGAACGGTTCGCCGTCCGGTGGCGTCATGGTGAAGCGGTAGCGGCCGCCTTCGGCGAGGTTCAGTTCGGTGGCAGGGATCGTGAAGCCGTGCGGACCCCACCACTTCACCAGTTCGGCCGATTCCGTCAGCATCCTGAAGACTTCTTCCGGGAGAGCAGCGAGCGTGCACTCCAGGTTCAGGACCAACCCGCCGGTTGCCGCGTTCTCCTGGTTCCCCGTGGTCTCAGTCATCTTTCAACTCTGGCATCCCGCGGACGCTCACGGAAGCAAATCAGGGCAGCCGCCTGTCACGTCGCCAGCGTCAGCAGCTTGCCTTCCGTGACGGCCTGGCGGGACAGCGTTTTGTAGCCCTCCTGCTCGAACAGCACCGTGATCACGTCCTCCTCATGCCGCATGACCAGGCCCGGCCCCCATTCCTTGTGGACGACGGCGGCCTGGAGCGGGAAAGGTTCCCCGCCCGCGGCGGCCGCGGCGGCGTCGTCGTAATCCTCCTCGTAGGCGGAACCGTCGGCGCAGGTATCGCAGTTGCCGCAGGGCTCGGGGAGGTTCTCGCCGAAGTAGCCCAACAGGAACTGGCGCCGGCAGCCGTCAGTTTCGGCGTAGCCGCGCATCATCTCGATGCGGGAGCGGTCCACCCGCTGGCGTGCTTCAGCATGTTCGACGGCGCGCTCCACCACCGTGGGCAGCTTCGCGCCGGCTTCCAGCCGGATGCCGCGCTTGCCAACCTTGACGGCGCGGGTTTCCTGTAGCTGGTTCAGCAGACCGGTGAGCTTCCGCGGGGAGAACCCGGTCTGCTCGGCGAGGGCCTTCTGCTTCAGGGGTCCGTCGGCGGCCCGCAGCGCCTGGAGGACAGCCATAAGTGCTTCCTCGTCCGGAGCGTGCGTGCCGAAGAACTTGCGCAGGCCCAGGTCTTCGGGCCGGTAGTGCAGGACCGCGGAGGCCGGTTCGCCGTCGCGCCCGGAGCGGCCGATCTCCTGGTAGTAGCTGTCCAGGGCCTCGGGGATGTCGGCGTGGACCACGAAGCGGACGTTGGGTTTGTCGATGCCCATGCCGAAGGCTGTGGTGGCCACCACGACGTCGAGTTCGTCGTCCAGGAACTGTTCGTGGACGCGGTCCCGCTCGCTCTGCTTCCGGCCGGCGTGGTACGCCGCGGCGCGCAGGCCGCGTTCGATGAGCTCGGCGGCGTAGGCCTCGGTGTCCTTGCGCGTGGCGGCGTACAGCAGGCCCGGGCCCTTGAGCTCGGCCACCTGCTCCGTCACGGCGCGGCGCTTGTCCCGGTCCGTGAGGTGGCGGACCACGTCCAGGCTGATGTTGTGCCGGTCGAAGCCGTGCACCAGCACCAACGCGTCCTTCATGCGCAGGCGCTGCTGGATTTCGTCGCGCACCGGGGGAGAAGCGGTGGCGGTGAGGCCGACGACGGGCGGGTTGCCCAGCTGCGCCCGGACCTCGCCGAGGCGCAGGTAGTCGGGCCGGAAGTCATGGCCCCAGGAGGAGACGCAGTGGGCCTCGTCCACCACGAACAGCGAGACGTCCAGGGCGGCGAGCCGCTCCACGGTTTCGGTCTTAGCCAGTTGCTCGGGGGCCAGGAACATGAAGACGGCGTCGCCTCGCTCGGCGGCTTCCCAAGCGTCATTCACCTCGGCGTCGCTGCGGCCCGAGTTGATGGCGACGGCGGCGCTCCCGCCCAGCGTTTCCAGCAGGCCGTCCAGCTGGTCCTCCTGCAGGGCGATCAGCGGAGAAACCACGACGGCGGGACCGCGCCGTGCGCTGCTTGGCTCGCCTGGGTTCGTGGCTGCGCTGTCCTGGCTCTGGGCCTGGTTCTGGGCCTGGTTTTCGCCCTGGCCCTGGTCCTGGTTTCGGTGCAGCTGCAGCGCGGCCACCTGGTAAATGGCCGACTTGCCATAGCCGGTGGGCATCACGGCGAGGACATCCCGGCCTGTGACGAGGGCCTGCATTCCGGCGAGCTGGCCGGCGCGGAGGTCGGGGAGCCCGAAGGCGCCGGCCGCGAGCTGGCGGAGGCTGGCGTCGAGGTTCGGGCTGGCGACAGCGCTTGTGACGGCGTCAGCGGGGACTGCGTCGGTAAGAACAGCAGGGACAAGGGCCTCGGTCATGATGGCAGCTCCATAGGGGGAATGCGATCCGATGGCCGGGTGTCTTCAGCCGAGGAATCCAGCATAACGCTTGCCGCTGAACGATTGGCGGCCGTCCAAATGAACGCGGGGTCACTTCCGGTCTTGAACGACGGCGTTAAAAGACGGGCGCCGTCCAGGTCTACCTTCGACCCGGACAGCGCCCGCCTTATTTCAGGGAGTGTCAGTTAGCGCTGACGCGCTCCTGTGCAATTGCTGCGTTTTTCTCGTCCAGCTCCTGGGCGGCGGT
Organism: Actinomycetota bacterium; assembly: GCA_046730875.1. Lineage (GTDB taxonomy): Bacteria > Actinomycetota > Actinomycetes > Actinomycetales > Micrococcaceae > Arthrobacter. The sequence continues at coordinate 2,708 of JBKPJW010000405.1, forward strand.
GATCCGCCGGTCCAGCTTCGCGAGGGTTTCCGGGGCAAGCAGGGTTGCCACAACCGTGATGACGCCGATGATGCTGAAGTACAGGATCACCCAGCCCGGCTTGCCGTTGCCGGCGGTGAGGAGCGCGACGGCGACAAGGGGTGCGATGCCGCCTGCCAGGACCGAGCCGAACTGGTAGCCCATGGACGCACCGCTGTAGCGCAGCTTGGTGGAGAACAGTTCCGCAAAGAAGGCCGCCTGGGGACCGTACATCGAGTTGTGGAAGACGGCGAGCCCGATGATGATGGCGAGCGTTGCCAGCAGCGCGCTGCCGGTGTCCGTCATGACGAAGTAGAGCGGGAAGAACAGGAGTCCGCCGATGGAACCGAACAGGTACAGCGGCTTGCGGCCGATCTTGTCCGAGAGGATCGCCCACAGCGGGACGGCGAAGACGCCGATGGCGGAGGCAATCAGAACGGACATGGTGCCCTGGTTGGCGCGCTCGGCACCGAAGGTCTTCATGATGTAGACCACCGAGAACGTGGTGTACAGGTAGAACGCGGAGTTTTCTGCCAGGCGCATGCCGACCACGAGCCAGATTCCCTTGGTTTCCTTCTTCATGGCCTCGCCCAGCGGCTTCTTCGCGGTCTGGTTTGCCGCCAGGAGTTCCTTGAAGTCGTTTGAGTCTTCAAGCTTGTTGCGGATAATCATGCCGGTCACGATCAGGATCACGCTGAGCAGGAACGGGAGGCGCCAGGCCCAGGCGTCGAACTCTGCTGCCGGGACGGCAGCCTTGACGGCCAGGACGCTGGAGTTGGCTAGCAGCATGCCGGCCGGCACGCCCATCTGGGTGAAGCTACCGAAGAATCCGCTGCGTCCGGCAGGGGCGTGTTCGATGGAAATGACGGCCGCACCGGCCCACTCGGCTCCGGCGCCGAAGCCCTGCAGCAGGCGCAGGACCGTCAGCAGGATGGGAGCCCAGACTCCGATCTGCGCGTAGGTGGGAAGCATTCCCATGGCCAGGGTGGCGAAGCCCATGATGAGCAGGGAGAGCACCAGCATGGGCTTGCGGCCGATCTTGTCCCCGTAGTGGCCGGCGAACATGCCGCCGAACGGACGGGCAACGAAACCTACCGCGTAGGTGACAAACGCCATCAGCAGACCGGTGGCCGGATCCTGCTCGGGGAAGTACAGGCGGCTGAAGACTCCCGTGGCGGCGAGCAAACCGAAGATGTAGTAGTCGTACCACTCAATGGTGGTGCCGATGAAGCTGGCAGCCGGAACGCGCCAGGGCGCCTTCGTCTTGGCTTTGGTATTAGAGATCGTCATTGGTCTTCTCTTTCGGATGGAAACAAAGGGAGCCGCGGGCTACCAGTCGAGAGCTATGTATTTGGTTTCGGTGAAGTCCAGCAGGCCCTGGTGAGCACCTTCGCGGCCGAGGCCGCTCTGCTTGACTCCGCCGAACGGTGCTGCGGGGTCGGAAACGAGTCCCCGGTTGAGGGCCACCATGCCGCTTTCGATGCGTTCGGAGACCCTGAGCCCGCGGCGAAGGTCCTCGGTGAACACGTAGGCCGCGAGACCGTACTCGGAATCGTTGGCGGCGGCGATGACTTCCTCTTCGGTGTCGAAGGGGATGACCGAGGCCACCGGCCCGAAGATTTCCTCGCTGACCATGCGGGCCTGCAGCGGCACGTTGGTCACGACGGTGGGCGGGTAGTAATACCCGGCGCCGTCGATGGCCTTGCCGCCGGCCAGGAGCCTGGCGCCCTGGCTGACCGCGTCCCGGACCAGCGAGTCGACTTTGCGGACGCTGGCCTCGTCCACGAGCGGACCGACCTCGGTGTCGGCGTCCGTGCCCGGGCCCACGCGCATGGCGCCCATGCGTTCGGCCAGCCGGCGGGCGAACTCGTCGTGGACGCCGCGCTGGACGTAGATCCGGTTGGCGGCGGTGCACGCCTGGCCGCCGTTGCGCATCTTGGCAATCATGGCGCCGTCGAGGGCCAAATCGAGGTCCGCGTCATCGAAGACCAGGAACGGAGCGTTGCCGCCCAGTTCCATCGAGCACTTGAGCACGTTGTCGGCTGCCTGCCGCAGCAGGTGGCGTCCGACACTGGTGGAACCGGTGAAGGACAGCTTGCGAACCCGGGGGTCCGCAAGGATCGGGGTCATGACCTCGCTGGTTTTGCTCGTGGTGATGATGTTGACGACGCCGGCGGGGACGCCGGCGTCGATCATCAGCTGGGCGATTGCCAGGGTGGTCAGCGGCGTGAGCGTGGCGGGCTTTAGCACCGCGGTGCAGCCGGCCGCCAGGGCCGGTGCCAGCTTCCGGGTGGCCATGGCCGCCGGGAAGTTCCAGGGGGTGATCAGCACGCAGACGCCGATCGGCATGTGCTGGACAAGGATCCGGTTGGAGCCCGACGGCGAGACGGACACATCGCCGATGATCCGGACCGCTTCTTCGGCATACCAGCGGAAGAATTCTGCAGCGTACGCCACTTCACCGCGGGCGTCGGCGAGGGCCTTGCCGTTTTCGAGGGAGATGAGGTGGGCGATCTGCTCGCTGCGCTCGGTCATCAGTTCGAAGCAGCGCCGCAGGATTTCGGCACGGCGGCGCGGCGGCGTCGCTGCCCACTGCGGGAGGGCTGCTGCCGCGGCGTCGACGGCGGCGAGGCCGTCCTCGACGTCGGCGTCGGCGATGCCGGTGATGGCGGAAGCGTCGGAGGGGTTGATCACCTCGACGGTGTCACCGCTGCTGGCGTCCTGCCAGTTCCCGGCGATCAGCAGCTGGCGGGGCACCGTCAGCCCGTCGACGTCGAGCGGTTCAGAGGTTGAAAGGAGAGTCATCAGTGGTCCTTATTGCTGATTAGCGGATGGTGCGGTCGCCGGCGTAGGCGGCGTGAACGATGGAGGTGACGGCGTCGAGATCAAGCGGCACGGGGTTGTTGTCGATGAGCCGCTTGGAGTTCAACGACAGTTTGGCGATCTGGTCGAGATCGCTTTCCTGCACGCCAAGGGCCTGCAGCGTCGGCGGCAGCTCGATGGCCGCGATGACCTCGTCGATTGCCTCCACGCCTGCGACGGCGGCCGCGCGCTCGTCGAGCCCGCGGATATCGCGCCCCAGGGCCTCTGCGATCTGCGCCAGCTGCGGCTGGATCGCCTGGAAGTTGTGGCGGACGACGTACGGGAGCAGGAGGCCGACGCCCACCCCGTGCGGGGTGTGGGTAAGTGCGCCTACCGGGTACTGGATGGCGTGTGCCGCGGCGGTTCCGGCGTTGCTGAGGACCACACCGCCGTAGAGTGCCGCGAGCATCATCCCGCCACGGGCCTCGGTGTTTTCCGGGTCCTTGTAGGCGGTGACCAAGCTGCGGCCCACCAGCCCGATGCCGTTCAAGGCAATTGAGTCCGTCAGGATGTTCTTGCCGACGAAGACCCGTTCCGAGGCCAGGGTGGAGGTCGGCTCCCGGGTGATGGCTGTGAAGGACTCCACCAGGTGCACGAAGGTATCAGCACCGGTGGCCGCCGTCAGGGACGGCGGGCAGGAGTAGGTGAGCTCGGGATCGCACACCGCGGCGAACGGGATGATGTGGGGGCTCGAAATGCCCATCTTCATGCCCAGATCAGGATCGGAGACGACGGCGATTGCGGTCGCTTCGGACCCTGTGCCCGCCGTGGTGGGCAGTGCGATGACCGGCTTGGTGGGGCCGGGAACGGCGAATTCGCCGTAGTAGTCGCTCGGCTTGCCGCCGTGGGTGAGCAGCACGGAGACGACCTTCGCCATGTCCATGCAGCTGCCGCCGCCAAAACCGATGATGACGTCGATCTCCTGGCCGTTGAGCTCCTCGACGCAGGCGATGATCCCCGGCACCGGAAGCTCGGCCTGGGTGTCCCCGTAGACCCGTACGGTCAGATTCCGGTCCTCAAGGCTCCGGACCAGGGCCTGAAGTTCCTCTGAGACGGCCAGCCGCGGATCGGTGCAGACCAGGACGTTGGTCCCAAATTCGGCTGCGATATTGGCGACGGCGAAGCGCTGCTGGGCGCCGACGACGACGCTCCGCGGCAGGCGGAGGACGCCGAAAGTTGCGGGACGGATACCCGCTGCATGCGCACACGACATTGTGAATGACTCCTAGAGATGGGATGGGCGGCTTCCGCAAAGGAGCCGCAGATCCCAGCATCCCAAAATGACGTGATGCCCAACATGTGGTTTCTTACCACATATGCATCCTGCACATGTGTGCCGGTGCCATGCCCCTTCGAGCTGGGGGCGAGCAGGCGCGTTAGATCAGGACCCGGCGGAGCTGATGCCGGCTGTCTTCATCCGCCACAAGCGCAGCGCCACTTGGACGTCAAGGGAACGGCTTCCACGGCGCCAGGAGGCACCGATCAGGGCGTCGATCCTGTCCAGCCGTTGCCGCAGGGTGTTGGGGTGGATGTGGAGGGAGTCGGCGGTTTCCTGGGCGGCACCGCCTTTTTCATGGAACGTCCACGCCGTGAGGACCAGCTGCGTACCCCGCCGCTCGTCGTAGCCCAGAAGTGGCCCCAGCTGTGCAGTGAGAAGCTGTCCGGCGAACGGGCTGTCCATCGCTCCGAGTAACATTCCGGCGGTACCCAGGGCGGCTCGGTCTGCTGCCTCGCCGTTGCGCGAGAGGGCCTGCAGTGCCCGGAGGACGGCGTGGGCTTCGGTGTGCGCGGCGGCCAGCCGGGCAAATCCGGTGACTTGTTCGGACGTCCCGACGGTGGCGGTGATGCGGCGTCGTTTCAGTTCGTCGATGATGGACTGGCCGGTCCGGCCGGCGCCGCCTGCTTCGTTCGGGCGGTTGTCGTGCCGTTCCACGGGTTCGATGATGCACAAGTGTGATTCGTGCAGGGCGATGATTCCCGGAGCGTCCTCGGACCGGTGCCTGAGTATGGAGAGTGCCCGCTGGCGCTGGTCGTCGGGGACCCCCACCACCCGCACCACGAGCTGGAGGTGGTTTGCCAGTCCGAACTGCCCGGCCCTGCGGGCAAGTGCCGCGGCGTTTTCGGCGCGGGGGCTGAGCAGGTCATCGATGAGTTCGAGCTGCAGCCGGTATTGGGCGTCCTGGAAGGTGCGTTCCAGCAGCAGGGACACACTGAGCACCAGGGCGCTGCGTTCCAGGACCGCGAGCCGGGCCGGGCTGAGTT
>JBKPJW010000406.1:0-4388 GCA_046730875.1 Actinomycetota bacterium
CACCATCAGCCATACGGACCACACGAGGATCAGGACGATGCCGGAGAGTGTCGGAATGGTGTTCGCCGGCGAGAAGCCTTCGACCCCGATGATCCAACCCTGGGCAACGTAAGCCAGCCCGGAGAGCGCCATAAGGTAGCCGATCAGCCGGGAAACGCGGCGCGACCCAAGAATCACGGCGCCGGTCAGGAGCAAGGCCGCACCCAATACGAAGCTCTGATAGCTGCGCATGCCCCACTCCAGCCACCGGATCCCCTCCGCGGCGGCAAACCGGACGGTCTTCTCGGGTTCCGGGGCAGCAGCCCAGGCGTCCACGGCGTGCTTGAGGGCAACACCATCGACGGCTTGGAGCGCGGCATACAGGGTGACTGCGGCGACGGATGCCACAACTCCGAACCGGGCGGTCCAAGCCGTGGTCCCATCCGGCAATTTCAGGACTATCAGCGGGACCAGCAGACCTGAGATGAGAAGAGCCATGCCGACGAACTGGCCCAAGTGGACCGCCGTCCAGATGCTGCTGCGGGCGTACTCCGCGAACGTTGCCAGATGGTCGTTCGCGCTGGCTGAGTCGGCGTGGAACAGCCCCGCAATCGCTGACACGGCGAACCCGGCAAAGGCTAGGGTTGCTGCAAGTCGCAACTGCGAACGGACTGGTGATACTGGACCCGCTTCAGCCGAGGCGCCTGCCCGCGGAGTGGCGCTGCCCTGTGGCCCCGTCTTCTTCATGGCATCGCCCGCTTCGTGCCGACGCGCAGGTGCGCAGTGCGCGCGCCTAACCGCAGGCTACGCCGATTGCGCCCCTCACGCTACGGCACCCCCGGACCGCGGCTTTCCCGACGCAGCAAAAGCCCTGTTGACGGATCGTGAGGTCTGACACATACTTGTGGAATCGTTTCCATGGAAACGATTCCACAGCCAGGTTCCATGGACATAAGGGAAGGAAGCACGTTGGCAGCGACTATCACCATCAAGGACGTGGCGGCCCTGGCCGGCGTGTCCGCCGCCACGGCCTCCCGCGTGCTGTCAGGGAACCCCGCCACCTCTGAAGAGTCGCGGCAGAAGGTGGCCGCCGCCGTCGTGCAGCTGGACTTCCATCCCAACGCCCAGGCGCGCGCCCTGCGGTCCACCAAGACAAACGTGATCGGCCTGCTGCTCTCGGATGTCCGCAACCCGTTCTTTGCGGATCTGGCCCATGCCGCCGAGCAGGCAGCCCTGGCGGAAGGGCTTGTCACCCTGCTGGGAAACGCGAACGAGAGCATCCTCCAGCAGGACCGGTACCTGGACACCTTCATTTCGCAGCGCGTTGACGGCGTGATCGCCGCACCCCAGGGCGAAGGAAGCTCCAGCCTGCACGCCCTGCTGGAGCGGGAGATCCCCACGGTGTTCGTCGACCGGACCGTCGACGGCGTCGACGTCCCCAGTGTGACCACCGACAGCGGTTCGGGCATCCGCCAGGCCGTAGAGCACCTTGCCCGGCAGGGTCACGAGCGCGTGGGCTACATCGCCGGGCCGCAGACCACCTCCACCGGGCGGGACCGGCTCGAGTCCTTCTCCCGGGCGGCACTGGAGTTCGGGCTCAGCACCGATCCGGACCTGACGTACTTCGGCGACTTCCAGTCCGCCAGCGGCTCGGCGGGCGCGCACCACCTCCTGGGCCTCGCGCAGCCGCCCACCGCGCTGCTGGCCGCCGACAGCCCGATGGCCGTGGGCGCGTTGGCCACCTTGAACCGGAAGGGGCTGCGGATCGGCCGGGACATGGCCCTCATCGCCTTCGACGACATCGAGTGGTTTTCGCTGCTGGATCCGCCGCTGACGGTCATCTCCCACGATGTGGAGGCGATGGGCCGCACCGCGGTCAGGCTGCTGCTCGAAGTGATCGACGGGCAGAAGCCGGCATCGGTCGTCCTGCCGAGCGAGCTGATTGTCCGCGCCTCCTCCGGCACTCCGGATCCCAGCCTGGGGCAGCCGTGATGGCAGCATTCTCCTCACGTCCGACCCCTCTGATTTGCGGCTTGGGGCACCGTCCGACACCACCAAAGGAGCAGGTCCAATGAGCACGGTTTTTGTGGTCGGCAGCCTCAATATCGACCAGAATATCCGCGTCCGTTCCCTCCCCCGGGCCGGCGAAACCGTCGGGGGCTCGGACGCCACGTTCAGCCCCGGCGGCAAGGGCGGCAACCAGGCCGTGGCAGCGGCCCGGGCCGGTGCCACGGTGAAATTCACCGGCGCAGTCGGTGACGACGCCCACGGACGGCGGATCGTGGCGGTCCTGTCCGAGTCCCGGGTCGACACCGGCCACGTGCGGGTTACCGCCACCGCCGCCACAGGATCGGCCATCATCGCCGTTGACGACCACGGCGAAAACCAGATCATCGTCAGCCCCGGCGCGAACTTCGGACTCACCGCCGACGACGTCGATGCTGGCCTCGATGCCATGCGGCCCGGCGATGTCCTGATCCTGCAGCTGGAGATCCCGACGCCGCTGGTCCTGCAGGCCGCGCGGACCGCCAAGAGCCGCGGGGCCTACGTCATCCTGAACGCGGCCCCCGCCCCGCGGCAGATCGACGGCCTGCTCGACGACGTCGACCTCCTGGTCGTGAACGAACAGGAAATCCAGGTCCTGGCGCGTCTCGCCGGGATATCCGGAAGCCACCAGGACCTGGTCCAGGCACTCCCGCCCGTCGTGGGCCCGGCCATCGTCTGCACCGCCGGCGCGGATGGATCTTTCACCTTCCTCGACGGCAACCTGGTGCACGTGCCGGCGACGAAGGTGACCGCCCAGGACACCACGGGAGCCGGCGACACGTTCGTGGGTTACCTCGCCGCAGCCCTGGCCGAAAGCCCCCGCGAGCTGCCCGCCGCGATGGTCCATGCCAGCATCGCTTCTGCCCTCGCCGTCACGCGCACCGGCGCCATGGAATCGATTCCAGGGCGCCATGAACTACCGGCGTCCGCGCCGTCCCCTGCAATTCCCAGCCTCGTCGTTCCGTCCTAAGGAGACCCCATGAAAATCGCACTCGGCAACGATCACGCCGGCTTCCCGCTCAAGGCCTTTGTCCAGTCGGTCCTGGAGGACCTCGGCCATGAGGTCATCGACTGCGGCGCACCCAGCGAGGCCCCGGTCGACTTCCCGGACATCACGCGGGCCACCTGCGATCTGGTCCGCAACGGCCAGGCCGAGCGGGCCGTGCTGGTCTGCGGAACCGGCGTCGGCGCCGTCATGGCGGCCAACAAGATCCCGGGCATCCGCTGCGCCCTGGGACACGACGTCTATTCCGCCCACCAGGGCGTGGAGCACGATGACGCGAACGCCATCGCCATGGGCGCCTGGCTGATCGGCAGGGCCACCGCGAAGGAAGTCCTCCAGTCCTTCCTCGACGCGAAATTCGACAACGACGAGGACACCATCCGGCGGGTCCAGAAGCTGCGCGAAATGGAGCTCGAGGGCGCCAGGGAACTGGCCTCCGAAATCTGACCGGACCGGTCATCCCGCCCCACAAAGCACTTAGCAGGCCCGCGGCCTCCCGCCCGGGCCAACCAGCAACATCAAAGGAGATATACAACATGACGGCAGCATTCACGGACCGGCCGCGCCAGGCCGCCCACGGTTCACCCGGAAAGATCAAGACCGCCATGGCTTCGGCCGCCGGCACGTGCGTGGAAAACTACGACTTCGTCGCCTACGGCACGGCCGCGGCCCTGTACTTCGGCAAGGTCTTCTTCCCCAACACGGACCCCGTGGTCGGAACGCTTCTAGCCTTCGCCACCCTGGCGGTCGGCTTCCTGATGCGGCCCATCGGCGGAGCGGTCGGCGGCTACCTCGGCGACAAGTACGGCCGTAAGCCCGTGCTGGTCGGCGCGCTGCTGACAATGGGCATCGCCACCGTCCTGATCGGCTGCCTCCCCACGTACGCGCAGGTCGGCATCATCGCACCCATCCTGCTCGTCATCATCCGAATGATCCAGGGCCTGGCCTTCGGCGCGGAATGGGGCGGCGCCGTCATGATGACGTTCGAGCACGCACCGTGGAAGAAGCGCGGCCGCTTCGCCGCCATTCCCCAGGCGGGCAACCCGCTGGGTATCACCCTGGCCAACGCCGCGTTCCTGCTCTCCGCCTCGCTGCAGACCGACTGGGCCTGGCGCCTGCCGTTCCTCGCCAGCTCCATCCTGATCGTCGTCGGTCTCGTTGTCCGGATGAAACTGGAGGAATCCCCCGAGTTCGAACACTCCAAAGCCACCGGCGCAATCGTCAAGAACCCGCTGGCCACCGTTATCAAGAACGACTGGCGGAACATCCTGCGGGTGATCTCCCTGCGCGTCGTGGAGAGCTGCGCGTACTACGTCACGGCCACTTACCTGCTGTCCTACATCACGAAGAACAACCCCGA
>JBKPJW010000407.1:0-2217 GCA_046730875.1 Actinomycetota bacterium
ATCGTGCGGCGCTCATCCAGATCCTGTCGACGCCGAAGAATGCCCTCGTCAAGCAGTACCAGAAGATGTTCCAGCTCGACGGCGTCGAGCTCATCTTCGAGGACGAGGCCCTCAACACCATTGCCGATCAGGCGCTGGAGCGCGGCACCGGAGCCCGAGGGCTCCGCGCCATCATGGAGGAAGTCCTTCTCCCGGTCATGTTCGACCTCCCCAGCCGCGACGACGTCGCGAGCGTCGTGATCACGGAACAGGTCGTGAGCAAGAAGGCGGCGCCCACGATGATCGCCCACGACGTCAAGCGGCGCAAGTCCGCCTGACCGTTCTGCCGCGCTGGAATAAGCGCGGAATAAATCAGTCTCATCCCTCGCTATTACTTTTGACGCGCCCCGCACCTGCACTGCACCTGATCCCAACCCTGCGCTTGAACTGGTGCATTTGAACTGGTGCATCTGAACTGGCGTGCTGCATCCGGACCGGCGCCGCAAGCTGGTCCAGCCGGAATCTGAAATAGCGCATCTGAACTAGCGCACCTGAACTAGCGCGGCGCGTATTGTCCGCAGACTTCCCTAAGGAGAACACCTGTGCCTGAGACCCTGACCAACAAAGCCGACTTCTGGTTCGACCCGATGTGCCCCTTCGCCTGGGTCACCTCCCGCTGGATCGGCGAGGTCGAAGAAGTCCGCGACATCAAGACCGAGTGGCATGTAATGAGCCTCGCCGTGCTGAACGAGGGCCGCGATGAGCTGCCCGAGCAGTACCGGGAGTTCATGAAGAAGGCGTGGGCCCCCGTCCGCGTCATCACGGCCGCCGCCGCACAGCATGGCGCCGAGTACATCAAGCCGCTCTACGACTCCATGGGCACCCAGATCCACAACCAGGGCAACAAGGACATCGACGAGGTCATCGCCAAGTCGCTGGCCGAGGCAGGCCTGCCGGCCGGGCTCGCGGCCGCGGGGCAGAGCGAGGAATTCGACACGCAGCTTCGCGCCAGCCACGAGGCCGGCATCTCCCTGGTCGGCCAGGACGTGGGCACGCCCGTCGTCGCCTTCAACGGGACGGCCTTCTTCGGCCCGGTCCTGACCCGCATCCCGCGCGGCGAGGAAGCCGGACAGATCTGGGACGCCGCAGTGACCCTCGCCTCCTTCCCGTACTTCTTCGAAATCAAGCGCAGCCGAACCGAAAGCCCGGTCTTCGACTAGGCTTTCGGGTTCCCCGCTGACGTTCAGTCGCTCCGTCCGAGAGCCCCGAATAACTACATGAATGTAGTTCATTCGGGGCTCTTGTGCATGGCAAACCGGGGGATAAGAATAGTACTTACCCACTTCGAAAGAAGCGGGACGCAGGAACCAAAGATTCAGTGACACTCATCCGACGCAGCCTTCGGCAAAGTCAGATGATGGCTACCGGTGACGAGGTAGGAAGACCTGAAAGTCTGAGGATCCTGCCAGATTGTCTAAGACGTCACGTGACAATCGAAAAGTCGAAGCCCCACCAACGGCTAACGCTGATGGGGCTTCCCCTTTGCCCAAAAACTGGTCAGAGTGTGCCCATGAGTAGTCTCCAAGGCAGTGAACCGATCGCGGACTACGCCCTTCTGTCCGACTGCCGCTCCGGTGCGCTGGTGAGTGCAGCAGGCTCGGTGGACTGGCTCTGCTTCCCCCGCTTCGACAGTCCCTCGGTGTTCGGACGGCTCCTTGGCCCGGAGGCCGGATTCTGGTCGATCCGGCCCGCCGGCGCCCATTCTTCCAGCCGGCGCTACCTCGGGCCCACGCTGGTCCTGGAAACCACGCACACCACTGCCGCGGGAAGCATAACCGTCACCGATGCCCTGGTCCTCGGGGACGGCCGCCGGGGGCACGAGCTCGGGGCCGACTCGCCCGGCGTCCTGCTGCGCCGGGTGTCCTGCACCCAGGGCTCCGTCGACGTCGACGTCGTCCTTAGCGTCCGGCCCGACTACGGCCTTGCCCGCCCGCTGCTCACCCGGCCCCTGCCCGGCGGCGCCGACGGCGGGATCCTGATCAGTGCCGGCGATGCGGTCCTGTCATTCTCGACGCCGGCGGCCGGCCAGTTCGCCACCGACACCGGCCCCAACGCCCTAACAGCGCAGGTGCGCCTCACCCTCCGCGCCGGAGACGTCGCCGGATTTGCCCTCCACTCCGGCTCCCGAGACTCCAGGACCGACGGTAGCAGCAGCGCCCCGGAGCCCTGGACCCCGGA
>JBKPJW010000408.1:0-6926 GCA_046730875.1 Actinomycetota bacterium
TTCACGGCAGCTTTCCCAAGGAGCAAGTCTTGCTCGCTGAAACCGTCGCCCGCTGGTTCGTTCTTCGTGCCAGAACTCGTCCCGTTGGTCACTACGGCGCCACTCCAGTCTCTTCTGTTATGTATCGCACGCTTCCGACAATAGCCCGAACAGGAGCTTCCCCGGGGAAGCTCCAAAAGACGTCACTGGCCACAGTTCGGGCTCAGATCGACGCCGGCGCGAGTGCTCCCGTCGTCCGCCAAGCAGGCGATCCAGCTTGTGCCACAGTCCACTACAGGCGATTGGACCCTATAGAACCAAGGAACTGGGACACCCCTGATGGGACATGCGCGGAGCGCGGTGAGGCAGGTTCACGCGCGTCATCCAATCTAGGTGTAGCGGATGTCCCTTGCCTCAGTTTGTTGGCAGATTTCGTACCGCTAAAGCAGTCGTTTTTGAAGCATGGCTGCGGAGAAAGTGGGCTAAGCAGCGGTGCCCGCGGTTCGGCGCGCCAAGGCCGCGTCTGCGGATTCAATATAGGTGGCGATCGAATCCCGGTTTCGAGTGAGGAAGTCGACGCGTTGCGTCATTCCACCGTCGATCCTACGGTATCCGCCGCGTCCGCTGGCTGGAGCGGTGGGTTTTGTCCGCCGCGTCGTCCAGGCGCTCGTTCAAGGTGATGGCGGCGTCGATGAGTGCCAAGTGGGTGAATGCCTGCGGGAAATTGCCGATTTGCTCACCCGTGGGGGCGATTTCTTCGGAGTACAGCCCGACGTGGTTGGCGTAGGTCAGCATCTTCTCGAAGGTCAGCCGCGCGTCGTCGAGCCGGCCCGCCCCGGCCAGGGCATCCACGTAGAGGAAGGTGCACAGGGAGAAGGTGCCTTCGGACCCGCGGAGCCCGTCGGGCGATGCGCTTGGGTTGTAGCGGTAGACCAGGCTGTCGGACACCAGCTCGTCGTCCATGGCGTGCAGGGTGGAGCGCCACATTGGATCCCCTGGAGCCACAAAGCCGACCTGTGGCATCTTCAACAGGGAAGCGTCGAGGACGATGTCGCCGTATTGCTGTACGAAGGCCCCGCGCTCGGTGCTCCAGCCCTTGTCCATGATTTGGTTGTAGATGGCGTCGCGTTCGGCCATCCACCGGGTGAGGGGCGCCGGCCGGCCATGGGCCGTTGCGAGCCGGATGGCCCGGTCGAACGCGACCCAGCACATCAGCCGCCCGTAGGTGAAGTCCTTGCGTCCACCCCGGGTCTCCCAGATTCCTTCTTCGGGCTGGTTCCAGTTCTCGGCGACCCATTCGAGTAGTTCGCAGATGGCGAGCCATCCGGGCTGGCCGATCTGGCCTCCGAAACGGTCGAGGGAGTACAAAGCGTCGAGGGCTTCGCCGTAGATGTCCAGTTGAAGTTGTCCGGCGGCTCCGTTGCCGATCCGGACAGGGTACGACCCGCGATAGCCTTCCCAGTCGGTCAGGACCTCCTCGTTGAGTTCGGGGTTGCCGTCGATTCGGTACATGATATTCAGCGGGCCGGTGTCGCTCTCCAGCGGCTCGGTGATGCGGTCGCGGAGCCAGCGGCTGAAAGCGGCGGCCTCGTCGACAAAACCCATCCGGATCAGGGTGTGAACGGAGAAGGATGCGTCGCGTATCCAGGTGTAGCGGTAGTCCCAGTTGCGTTCCCCGCCGATCTGTTCCGGGAGGCCGGCGGTGGGAGCGGCCACCAGGGCACCGGTCGGCGCATAGGTCAGGAGCTTCAGGGTGATGGCGGAGCGTTCCAGTTCCTCGCGCCAGCGCCCGGCATAGGTGGATTGGCTGACCCAGTCGTGCCAGAAGTGCGCTGTGTCGTCGACGAGGCGCTGGGCCTCGGTGGAGCGCATGAGACGTGGCATCACCTCCGGGCCCGTCTCCAGGACGACCCCCCGCATCTGGCCCTGCTCCAGGTCCACGGTGATGTGGAGGTCACCTTCGTCGGTGGAGGTGTACCGGGCCGGCTGATCGTCTGTTTCCTCGCGGATGAGACTGAGCGCCAACCGAGTTTCGCCTGCATCGAAGGTCGCGCCGTCGCTACTGAGACTCAGCTCGTGGGGCCTCCGGCCGTAGTCGAACCGGGGAGCTACCTCGACGTCGAACGAGATCTGCCCGCGCACGCACCGCAGCATCCGAACCAGGTCATGCTTGTCGCTGGCCGAGTCGCCGGTGATAGGCATGAAGTCCATCAGCTCACCAACCCCGCCCTCAGTCAGGAACCGGGTGATGAGGATGGCCGTGTCCGGTAAATAGAGCTGCTTCGTGGCGAAAGCTTCAGTGCTAGGCCGGGTGCTGAAGTGGCCGCCGCGGGTGCTGTCCAGCAGAGAAGCGAAAATGCTGGGGGAGTCGAAGCGCGGACTGCAGAACCAATCAAGAGTGCCGTCCGTGGAGATCAGCGCCGCCGTTTGCAGGTCACCGATAAGACCATGATCGGCGATCAGTGGGTATTCCTTCATCTGCACGACCTCTTCCCTGTGACCCCTTCCGGGCCCTTCGCGCCGCTGCCGCGCCGAGAGCCACGGTCCCCGCAACTGCGATGTGCTCTGAACATTTGGAGGTTCCTTCCGGAAGGGACCGTTTTTCTGGCAGCCGGGTGAGGGCTGACAGCTACGACCAGTGTCATCCGTTCGCTCATTCGCAGCCTCACCCGGTCCGGGTGAAATCCCGTGGGAATCCCGGCTATCGGATCATCCCGGCTCCAAGGTTGTGGAACGGTTTCGCTGCGGCTATTCCTCTAGTGCTGCCCGCCGTAGGCTATGGGCATCCATCGCACTCAGGAGGCCCCAAGCGCATGGCAGAACATCTGACTGAAACCGAGCAGGTCCACCGTCCACTGCTGTCGGGCGACGATGCGGCTACTCGGTGGCGGAAATTTCCAGAATTCTGAGGGCGATGCGTAAGGCAAATTTGGTGTCAGGGTTTTCAAGTGGCGCATCCAGTAGTTCCTCGATTTTTTCGATTCTCTTGACCACCGTGTTTCGATGGACTTCAAGGGCGCGCGACGTTTCCGCGAGGTTAGATTCGCTTTGAAGGTAGGTGTTCAGCGTTTTCCTCAGATAGTCGGCGTCTGGTTCAGACAGTCGTTTTAGAAACTTCGTGGCTTGGCGAACCAGTGCGGGATCATGGAGCGTAGTGCGGATCAATTGGGTGGCGACGGATTCCTGGGCGTCAACAATCTGCCGGCGTCCTTTGCTGGAGCTTGCTTGTCGAGCGAAGTCTTCAGCCTCGGCGATGCTTCTTGCAAATCCCTCCGGTCCAAGGCGTGGCCTGGCGACGCCAAAAACGATTCCTGTTTCTGGCGGTGGTCGTAGGGAATCCAGAGCGGCCACGAAATCCCTGTAGTCTCGCCGGGTTGGTTGGTCCTGCCGTGTTTCCCAGACAAGCCAATGATCGATGTATTCGGACGAGTCCACTGTGTAGTCATACCGGGTCAAAGCGGCTGGAAGCATGCGTCCGATGTCGTGGGCCAGGGACTTCCGTGGGGCACGAACGCTTATGAGAGTGTGCCATCCGCTTAAGTTCCAGCCGACGCTGAGAGCTTGAGATATGACGTGATCCGGAATTGCTCCGCCAGCGACAGCGAGTTGTGAAACGATCGCTGATCTTGCGGATTGGAACTGCTCGCTCGCGAAGCGTTGACGGCTGAGCCACCTGAGTAACGAAAGGGCCCCTAATTTCATGAGTTCTTGTGCCGCTTCCAGTTCGAAGGGTGGGGCGTCGGGCGGGAATTCTGCGAGTATCCAAAGCGCTGGATCGTCGTCCTCCATGAGCGGGGGCAACGGAACCGATATGAGGTTTGGTGTTTGGCTGGGGTCAAACAAGGGCGGCGCCCCGACGTTGCCGAATGCAAGCGGCCGGTCCACTGCGCCAGCGAGCGGCAGACCGAGCGAATTGATCACTGCTATCCGCGCGTTGACATACTTTCTGAGTTCAGAAACGACGCCCTCGGGGCTTGGCTCCATCTGGTGGACGGCGTGGGTGAAGGCCGTCATATTCATGGACCGTGCCCAGAGATCCGATCCCATGAACCTGCTGAGGGATGCGGCCACGGCCACAGTCGCTTGGGGCTGGTGGAGCGCAACCACGTTCATTCTCAGTTTTCGTGCAAGTTCCAGGGTAGAAAGGCCGAACTCCGAGAGTGGTTGAAAGTCCTGAGTTGTGGTTGGTATCAGGATCACTACGCCCACGCCCTTTCGCTTCAGCTGCGGAAGCAGAACTTCCAGGGCATAGGAGGGAATCCAAGAGGATATCCAGATGCCTTCGAGATTGCTGACCTGCACTTGGTCTGGTGGATCAAGATAGGCAGTGGTGGCGGCGCCGCTGGCGCTGATCTCGTTAGTGCAGATGAACGTAAAGCTCGAAACGGGGTGTTCCAAGATCACGGAGCTGTTCAGCAGCTCCGGACACCGCAGCAGTTCACGAAGGGTCAGCCGGGCTGTCACAGCGAGTCTCCAAGGGAAGGGATTGTGTACCCGTAGCCGGAAATGTCGACCAAGGCCTGCGCAGCAAATTCGCTCCATTCGCCCGGGGCCTCAAAGACAACGACGTCTACCCCGTAACCGGGCAGGATACGCTCGCTGAGGAGGGGAATGCCGGTATGGCTGTCCAGGAGGCAGATTATCTGGGGGGCCTTAGCAAGCAGCCGGCCTTCGTCTATGAGCAGCAGGAATTCGTTCTGCGCCTCGATTCGAAGGTATCTTCCTGCGGCCCGAACAATCATCGTTCCTTTAGCTTGTACGCCGGCACGGGAATCACGGGGGGCGGGTTCCCAGTGAACGTCCACAACACTCCCTCGACCCACAAAAAGACATCCCGCAGTGTGGGAACAAAAATGGGATATCGCATCACTCACAGCCTGCGTGAGTTTCCTGGACTGCTGGAACTGGCGTCCAAGTTCCAATGCTCGTCGAAGCGTCCGGCTTATGCCGCTTTCCCTCGCCTGTAGCCCATCCATGGGGTACCCCGCGAACGCCACCCAGCCGCCGAACAATCCCATGAGAACGCGCAGGGCACCCTCGGCTTCCTCGGCGGTTGATCCTGAAATTTCGACGCACCTCCCTGAAGTGTCGACCAAGGCACAGGGAGTCATCGAGACACTATGCGCGTTGAAAGTTGTCTGATGCAGTCCTGAGAGTCCTCGCCCCATGCCATCCATGTCGACCAGCGGGATGCCTAGGGCCGCGGCCACAAGGATCGGTGCATAGGCATTGATCCCAGCCATCTCGAAGGCACAAACAAGTGCTCGCCGCCCTGGAAATTTCTGGGCAACCGCATCAAAAGCTCTTACGTAGGGCTCCGATCCGCTGGGCTTTTCGCTGAAGGCCAACGCCGACCCCGCCAGGCCAACGGCCACTACGACATCGCCAGGAAGGATTTTACTTGGCGGAAATACGGTCACGCCGCCGCAATGTTCCAACAGATTCCGCGTCAAAAGAGACATGGCGTGAGTGTCACCGGCCCCGCCCGAGCCCAGCATTCTCGCGCCAAACTCCAGCGCTTCCAGGTCCGTGGCCGTCAGAAGCCAAGACATGGGTGCCTCCTTCGAAAGCGCGTGCGTGGGGGACGAATGTGTTAAGTATGCACATGAGGAGGGCATTTAGTAGTCAGAACAAACATTGATAACGACCGCCGCGGGCCGTACCTTCGTTTCATTCCCTCCTATCCCCGAATCTCTTCCCGGGTAGGACCTCATAGCCAAGGAGCACCGATGGCAACAACTGCCGATAAGAAACACGCGGGGGAGGAGGACTACGCCCTGGAGCGTGTTCCCGACCACGCCCGCTACAGCTGGTGGTCGGTGGCCGTTCAACGGTTCGGCCAGATGTCAGCGCTTTCTCAGTTCCTTCTGGGTGCAGCCCTGGGATTTGGAATGGACTTTCCCACCGCCTTGCTCGCTATCTTCCTTGGATCAGTGATCCTGGAGGTGGTTGCCATCATGACGGGAATCCTTGGCCAAAAAGAAGGCCTCTCAACTTCGATTCTCGCTAGATGGACCGGCTTTGGACGCCATGGATCCAGCATCATCGCGCTGTTCATCTCACTTAGCCTCGTCGGATGGTTTGGTGTCCAAAGCGGCGTGGCCGCTGAAGGGCTTGCCAAGCTGGCGCCCGCTATTCCCGCGTGGGCGTGGGCCCTTGTGGTCGGCGGTGCCGTGACGACGATAGTCATTTACGGCTTCAAGAGCATGGCCTGGACCGCTTACATTACGATCCCCGCATTCCTCCTGCTCGCCGGCTGGTCGATTCTCTCTGAGCTGCAAAGGCACAACCTCGGCGATCTGGTTAACCAGCCGGCTCCGGGACCGGTCCTTAGCCTGGCCGCCGGGACAACACTGGTGGCAGGCGGATTCATTGTCGGCATGGTCATCACCCCCGATATGACGCGTTTCAACCGCAAACCCTCCGATGTCATCAAGCAGACACTCCTCGGCGTCACCCTGGGGGAATTCATGGTGGCCATCGCCGGTGTTCTCCTTGCCCATGCACTCAAGACCAACGACATCATCGCAATTGTCACGTCCAGCAGCGGGTTCGTCGGCACAATCATCATCGTTGCCGGCACGATTAAGATGAACGACTGGAACTTGTACTCGGCATCCCTGGGCATTGTGAACTTCGTCGAGACAGTATTCAAGAAGCGAGTGAGCCGCACGAGCGTCACCATCTTTATCGGGATCCTGGGCAGCGCACTCGCTGCTGCCGGAATTCTCAACTACTTTGTGGGTTTCCTGATCCTGCTCGGAGTCACGTTTCCCCCCATCGCCGGCATCATGGTCGCCGAATATTACATCGTAAAGAAATGGCGAAGCGTCCTATCCGCATCTGCCCCCGGCCTGCCGGCAACAGAGCCAACGTGGGTCATCGGGACCCTGGTGGTTTGGGCCGCCTCGGTGCTGATCGGAACCTTCCTGCCCTGGGGGGTAGGA
>JBKPJW010000409.1:0-6204 GCA_046730875.1 Actinomycetota bacterium
AGAAACGCGGACCGGTCACCCCCCCAGGTGACCGGTCCGCGCTGCTATTTGCTACCCTTCTGCAGGCATTTTGAGGCTGACAATCATGCTCTTGAGCTTCTTGTACTCGGGAGTCCCCATGTAGGCCTTAGCTTCCGCCAGGCTCTTGAACACGGGCTCGTCAGAACTCTTTGAATCCCTGTCGGCGAAGGACAGCGAGCCCTTAGGGGCGCCGCCCACCACGGAATACATGAGGCAACTGTCCGTGAGCTGGCCGCTGGACTTGTCCACAAGGCCGACCTGGTAGCTGAAGCCCTTCCCCACCGACGCCTGGTCAAGCACCCGGTAGGAAAACCGGACTCCAGCGTCGAAGGCCCATTGTTCGGTAAGGGATGAGGATTCTGTATCCAGCTCGGTCGCTATGTACTTCTCCGGACCGCATGCTCCTCCGAGGCCGCCGCCTGCACCATAGTAGAAGTTCGCTACCTTCTTACCGGCTTCGTCTGAAACCTGGATTCCCGAGGCGGGAAAGTCCGGGGTGCCTGCTGGCACGTCCTTCGCGGTCCATCCGGCGGGCAAATTGAACGAGGCATCCGCTGCTGCGCTCGTGAAACGCGTCGATGTGGGCGTCAACGAAAGCGATACAAGCATGCGCTTGATGTCCTGGTACTCCTGAGTCTGCATGTAGGCCTTGGCCTCGGCGACGGAAGCAAAGGTCAGTGCCGCGTTCTCGCCGTCAGGCTTGAGCCACAGGGCATCCCCGAACTGTGCGAAGGGCACATTGTCCGGGCCCAGAATGCTGTTGTACAAACCGCAGGTGGTGGTGTCCGCAGACAAATCCCTGTCAGTCAGGGCCATGGATCCGTAGACCCTGTCGCCTTGTACGATCCGGAAGACAAACTCGGAGGGGCCGCGGGGAAATTCCTTGAGCTTCCCCGCCTTTTGCGGGATATCGAGAACAACCGAGTCGAGCGTAGAGAACGGCTTGGGAACGGGGCAGACCGGTCCTGCCGTTCCGTCGTAGACGAGGCTAAGGGTTGACACAGTCTTGCCGCTGGGGTTCTTCACCTCAACGGTATTGTACGAACTCCCCTCGATAGTTTGCGGCTTCTGGGAAGCGGTCCAGCTCGCCGGGAGTTGAAACGTGGCCTGGCCGGTCGCGTCCGTGAAGGTACTCCAGGCGACCGGGGCCGGTGTTGACGTTGGCGTCGGCGTCACCGACGGCGTCATGCTCGCCGAGGGAGTGGCCGAGGCCGACGCGGCCGCCGTCGCTGTGGGAGCCACGGTGCCGGCCGGCACGGGGGCGGTGGTCAGCGACCCCAAGTTCGTCGCCACGAGGACGCCGACGGTGACGGCCGCCGCGGCAAGCGTTAACACGCCGGCCAGCCTGGCCCGGCGTTGCTTCCGGTCCGCCAGGGAGGAGACATCGTGCGGCAGCCTGTCGCTGAACTCGCCGGGCTCGGTGAGCATCCGACGCAGCGCTGCCTCGCCGTCGGGTACGGACGGATCGTTGTGCACGGGGTCCGCCGCCGAAATCATGTTCTTGATCGGATCCATTTCAGGCACCCATTTTCTGTGTCATCGTGTCAGAACTGACCGGCATCTGCTTGCGAAAGGCGGCGCGGGCCCGGTGAAGCCGGACCTTGGCGGCGGACTCGCTGCACCGCAGCACACCGGCAATGTCCGCGATACTCAATTCATCCCAGTAGGCGAGCTGGAGGATATCCCGGTCCTTCTCCCGCAAACCGGCCAGGGCGTCCTGGACCGCCACGTTGTCCGAGTCCTCACCGAACCGCGTCACGGCGGCGAAGCGCAGCTTCTCGTGCAGCGCCGCCTGCCGGTCCCTGCTCCGGTAGGCGTTCCCAATCAGATTGCGGGCCACCGTCAAAAGCCATGCGATGTCCGTCCGCGGTGCGTCGTCCCATTTCTGCCACACCACCCGGAAGACGTCCGCGACGAGTTCCTCCGCCAGTTCGGCCGATTCCACCCGCCGCCGCACAAACTTATAGACCCGCGGGTAGCTGTCCTTGTGAAGGGCGATAAACGCCAGTTCGCGCTCCGAAAGCACGCATCCCCCATGTGTGTTGTGTCCGAACTGCTGGATAACTGTATTGTTTCCGGCTGCCGGCGCGGGGTTACACGCCGCGCAAAGAATATTCCGCAGTGGCCACGGTTTCGTTGTCATCGTTCAGGGTGATGACGGCATCGACGCCGGCTTCTTCCAGGGCCAGGGGCAGCCAGTGTTCGGCGTCCTGCCACATGCGCTCCAGCGGAAGTGCGGCCGCCGCAAACCATTCCGGGAGGATCTCCAGGCTTTCGACCGGGTCCCCGGTCCAGCAGCGCGCGGTGAACAGGCGCGTGGACATGTTCCATTCCGGCCGGGCGGGAAAGACAAATTCGATGTGCCCGGCGGCGCGAAGATCTTCCTCACGGACCACGATTCCGGATTCCTCAAAGACTTCGCGGCAGGCGGCCTCGGCATAGGACTCGCCAGGCTCCACATGGCCGCCCAGCCCGACGATCTTTCCGAGGCCGAAGCCCGTCTTCTTCATGCCCAGCAGGACCTGCGGCCCGGCAGCGCCCTCGCGCAACAGGAAGCACAGAGTCACAGGTGTCGCGTTCATGGCTCCACAGTAGCGCCCCGGCATCTGACGGGAAGCGTCTGGGCGATGGATTCCCGCCGGATGCGGCGCGCCGGAGCCGGATCAGCCGAGGGCGCGCGGGTGCGCGGCGGCATAGATCTCCCGCAGCGTGTCGGCGGTGACCTGGGTGTAGACCTGCGTGGTGGTGACGGAGGCGTGGCCCAGCAGCTCCTGGACGACGCGGACGTCGGCCCCGCCCTCGAGAAGGTGTGTGGCGAAGGAGTGCCGCAGGGTGTGCGGCGAGACATCCTTGGTGATGTTGGCCTTGTCGGCGGCCGCCTTCAGGATGGTCCAGGCACTTTGCCGGCTGATCCTGCCGCCCCGGGCGTTCAGGAACAGCGCCGGAGTGCCTTTGCCCTTGGCGGCCAGCAGGGGCCGGCCCCGGACCAGGTAGGCATCCAGTGCGCGTGCGCCGAAGGACCCCAGCGGGACGAGGCGTTCCTTGGAGCCCTTACCGAACAGCCGGACGATCGCCGGGCCGTCGTTTGCGCCTGCCTCGCGGGAGGTGTGCAGGGAGATGTCGTCGACATCCAGGCCCACGGCCTCGCTGATGCGGGCCCCGGTGGAGTAGAGGAATTCAAGGAGGGCACGGTCGCGCAGGCCAGTGGCCGTGTCCGTGCCGGCTGCCTCCAGGATCCTCGTGACTTCATCAACGCTGATGGCCTTGGGCAGCCGCTTCCCGGGCATGGGCGGATGAACATCGCTCGCCGGGTCGGTGGGGGTGACCCCTTCGAGTGCCCAGAACTTGTGCAGACCGCGGACCGCCACCACCGTGCGCGCCGCGGACCGGACGCCGAGGGAGGATCCGCCGTCGGACCCGTCGGAGAGCGCCTGGACGAACCCGGTGACATCGTGCCGGGTGACGTCGGCCGGGCGCTGGCGCCCCGCACCGGCTAGATGGCTCGCATACCGGGCAAGGTCACGCCGGTACGCGGCGAGGGTGTTCGCCGCCAGTCCCCGTTCGACACCCATGTGCTGCAGGTAGTCCGTGATGGCGCGGTCAAGCGCCGTCGCTGGCCGGCCCGGTTTAGGGCCGCCGGCCCTTTCGTCGCCGCTGGCCGGGGTGACCGCTTCCGGGGCAACCGCGGCCGCCGGAGCGGCCGCCGGAGCGGCGGCCGGCTGCCGGTTCTGCCGGTCGGCAATCAGCGCGTCGGTCATCCGCGCTGGCTGGGGTGGGCGGCCCAGGGGGCGTCGGCCGGGCGAAGGCTTTCGAAATTATCGGCGCGGGCTGCGGCGGCTGCAAGGACGCCGACGACGGCGGACGGGTTGTGCAGGCGGCCGTCAAGAACTGCCTGCACGGCCACGTCCAGCGGGGTCCAGTGCAGTTCGATCTCGGCTTCCTCGTCTGTACGGACATGCAGTTCGTGTCCCGGTACCTCACTCAGGCCGCGAGCCAGATAAATTCGAATGGCTTCACTGGAGGAACCCGGGGAGTTGAAGAAGTCCACCAGCACGTTCCACCGGTCCGCGATGAGGTCCGCTTCCTCGGCCAGTTCACGGGCGGCGCCGACCACAAAGTTCTCCCCTTCGACGTCCAGGAGCCCGGCGGGGATTTCCCAGAGGTCCATCCCAACCGGGTGGCGGTACTGCTTGATCAGCAGCACGTCGCCGGCGTCGTTCATCGGGAGAATAGCCACCGCACCGGGATGATCGATGTAGTCGCGGACCAGGGTGTCGCCGTCGTCGTTGAGCTGGAAGCTGTCGCTGACGACGTCCCAGATCCTGCCTTCGTACACCTTCCGGGACGACAAAAGACGGCGCGGGCTCGGCTCATCCGAAACCTGCCGTGCAGCATTGGGGGTCTCAGACATACCGGGCATCGCGCCGTCCTTTGATTCAGTTGATTCAGTTGGAAATTACTCTGACACTGCTGCTGACGAAGGCTTGCCGGCAACCGCAGGAGCGGCAGCGGCCTTGGCGCTCACAGTCCCGGCGCCGTTGGCACCACGCTGGTGCTGAAGGGCGGCTTTCACCAGGCCAGCGAACAGCGGGTGCGGGCGCGTGGGCCGGGAGCTGAGCTCGGGGTGGGCCTGCGTGGCCACGTAGTACGGGTGGACGTCGCGGGGAAGTTCAACGTATTCCACGAGCTTGCCGTCCGGTGACGTTCCGGAGAAGGAAAGACCCTTGGCGGCAATCTGATCGCGGTACTTGTTGTTGACCTCGTAGCGGTGGCGGTGGCGTTCGCTGACCGTGGTGGCGCCGTACGTCTCTGCGACGACGGAGCCTTCATCGAGTTTGGCTTCGTACAGGCCAAGGCGCATGGTCCCGCCGAGGTCGCCGCGACCCTCGACAAATTCGAGCTGTTCTTCCATCGTGGCGATGACCGGGTACTTGGAGTTCGGCTCGAACTCCGAGGAGGAAGCGCCCACGAGGCCCACCACGTTGCGTGCGTATTCGATCACCATGCACTGCAGGCCCAGGCAAAGACCCAGAACCGGCAGCTTGATCTCCCGGGCGTACTTCAGTGCGCCGAGCTTGCCTTCGAGGCCGCGGATGCCGAAGCCGCCCGGAACGCAGATGGCGTCGACGCCGTCGAGGGACTGGATCGCGCCTTCGCGGGTCTCGCAGTCGTCCGAGGGGACCCAGCGGATCTTGACCTTGGTGTCGTTCGCAAAGCCGCCGGCGCGCAGGGCCTCCGTGACGGAAAGGTAGGCGTCCGGCAGGTCGATGTACTTGCCCACCAGCGCAACTTCGACTTCATGCTTGGGGTTGTGGACCGCTTCGAGCAGCCTGTCCCAGCTGGTCCAGTCAACATCCTTGAACGGAAGGTCCAGGGCGCGCACGATGTAGGAATCCAGGCCCTGGGTGTGCAGGGTCTTGGGGATGTCGTAAATGCTCGGTGCGTCCGGGCAGCCGATCACGGCGTCGATGTCGACGTCGCACATGCGGCCGATCTTCTCGCGCATGGGCTGGGGCACATCGCGGTCCGAACGGATCACGATGGCCTCGGGCTGGATGCCGATGGAGCGCAGCGCGGCAACGGAGTGCTGCGTCGGTTTGGTCTTCAGTTCCTGCGAGGGGCCGATGTACGGCACCAGGGAGACATGGAGGAAGAAGACATTTCCGCGGCCAATGTCCTGGCGGACCTGGCGGGCGGATTCGAGGAACGGCTGCGACTCGATGTCGCCGACGGTGCCGCCAATTTCGGTGATGATGACGTCCGGGGCGTTAGTGCCTTCGGAGGGCAGACGCATGCGCCGCTTGATCTCATCGGTGATGTGCGGGATGACCTGGACGGTGTCGCCGAGGTATTCGCCGCGGCGTTCCTTCGCGATGACGGTCGAGTAGACCTGACCCGTTGTGACGTTGGCCGATCCTTCGAGGTTCTCATCGAGGAAGCGCTCGTAATGGCCGATGTCCAGGTCCGTTTCGGCACCGTCGTCAGTGACGAAGACTTCGCCGTGCTGGAAGGGGTTCATCGTGCCCGGATCCACGTTCAAATAGGGATCGAGCTTTTGCATTGTTACAGACAGACCGCGTGCCCGCAGGAGGTGGCCGAGGCTCGAAGCCGTCAGTCCCTTACCGAGCGAGGACGCTACACCACCGGTGACGAAGATGTGTTTGGTCGTCTTGGACGAGCCCG
>JBKPJW010000410.1:0-11090 GCA_046730875.1 Actinomycetota bacterium
ACGATGACCCGGGCGTGCTGCCAGGAAATCGTCCCGGCCTGCAGCGCCGCCAGAGTCAGCGGCAGGCCCGTGGTCAGCGCCTGGCCCTCGCAGAGCAGGGCGCGGGCGGTGCGTTCGCTGACGGTCAGGACGCAGGCCACCTCCGCGACCATGGCCATCTCCCGGGCGGTGTGTTCCTGCGGGGACGCCGGCGGCGCCAGCGCCCCGGCCGCCGCCGTGTAGCCGGTGGCCAGCAGCACCTTCAGCGCCGCCATCGAAGCTTCGGCCCGGGCCACCCCGGCGAGCCCGTCCAGGCAGGCATCCGCCCGATCCCGCAACGGATCAGCACCCAGCAGCGGATCGGCGCCAGTCGGATCGGAGCGATCCGGCCCGGTATCGTTCCGCAGCGGATCGGCGCCGGTCGGATCGGAGCGGTCCGGCCCGGCGCCGGCGGAGGCAAGAAGCGCGGCAACGGACGCGGCCACGGCCTCCAGGGCCGCCCTGCTCTCCGCACTCCAGCTCTCCGCACCCCTGCTTTCCATGAACAAAGCATCTCAGAACGCACCGACATTTTATTGGCGGCGCCTGCCCGTGACGCTGGCACTGGCACTGGCTGATGTTCCGAAGAGTTAGTCGTCAACGACGAGCGCATGCCACGGCCTTCGACCCGGGCAAGTGCCCTCGACGCCACTTCCACAGCAGGGTCGTTCAGTTCGCCGGCAATGCCCAAGCCAACAAGCGCCAGTGGATCCCATTCCTCATGGAACTCCCAGCGATGTAGCAGTCTGGGGAGCCGGCAACCGGGGCTCTTCTGTTGCGCTGAATTGGGCCGGACAGTTTGAAGTTCCGAGAACGGAAAGTTCCAGGGCTATTGTTCGTCGTGCCGTGTATAGGACGAGCCCGAGGGGGTCCGTTCCAATAGTCCGAAGTCGATCATGTAGCGGCGCAGCATTACGACATCATCGGTATAACTGAGGAGCCGCTCATTTACTTGCTTTTCCGTTAAGTGTTCGCCTGGTTCGATCGCTTCGCTGACAATCCAGGCTAGGAGCTTCCGCCGTTCCGCCATGTTGGCCGGATACCTCTCGATCCTGCCCAGGCGCATGAAGCGAGTCAGCCCGGTCTGCGCCTGCCGCCGGGGTTGTTGCGCGAGAAGGTCGCGGAAGATCACTTCCGACGCCTCCAGATCCTTGGCAGCGTTCCGTTCGACGAGCCCGGACTCAAGCAGGGCGGCGATGGCCCTGTTTCGCCGTTGGTCATTCAGGTCAGCAAGCACGTCGGGGAGCTTGGCGCCGAGCACGATTTGCGCGTAGGCGGTCCGCGCGTCGTTGTTGGCGAGGGCTGCCACCACTCGCCGCCAGTGCGGTCCACTCAGCCTCGTCCCTCCGGTCACAGCGTTTTCCCCACTCTCGTCTGCCAGAATCGTAGCCCTGCGCGAGTGTGACGGACAGGTTCTGCGGGCGGCGGCTGATGTCCCTGGGACACGTCCGTCTCAGGGACAGAGCCGAGAAGGTTTTCTGCGTCAAAGTGAGGTCGGCACAGACTGCCCGGACGTCCTCGTGTCGAAATGTTCCGGTGATGGTCGGGGGCGGGGCGGCAGTTCGCTGCGAGGTCTCGGTTGCAAGCTACAGCAGGGTCAGCGGTTCAGGCATTCTCCTTAGAATTGCTAAGAATGATGGCATCCAGCTGATCCAGAACATCGGCATCTCCGGTGCCAAACTTTCTGGCGAACAACGCGCCTGAGGAAAGCAAGTATTCGATATCGGCGGACGTGAAAACATCCGGCCGGCCCGTTTCTGCCTCGGACCATCGGCTCGCGTGCAATCTCTTGTTCTCGACCACGATGTTCGGATCATTGAATAAGATCGTGCCTGTAGCTGATTCCAAGGGAATTACCGTACGACTGTAGTAGCGCACGAAGTCTGTGTGTAGATCGACGTAATCCACAACGTGCTGCATGGCCTTTTTCGATATCGCGAACCAACAATCGTTAAACCAGCACGGAAAGTCAGGCGAGAAGGGGGTCTTCCGCTGTCTGAGTCCGATTCGGGTCGGCAGCCCCAGCGCGGCAGGCGCTTTGTAGATTGACAGCAAGCGCTGGTATCTGGCGACTCCGCCAAGGCGAGCCAATTGAGCCTGCCATTTGACCGGGAGGCGACGTTCAATCTGGAGATTCGGCAACGAATAATATTTGTACATGTACCGGACGTCGCATTCGTGACGCTTGCCCGGGTCTTCTATTTCCTTGATGGGCTGCCCTTCGATAATGGCATCGGCCCCGCTAGCAGCCAATCGCTGGCGCAAAACATGAAAGGGAGCAATCGGGTAGTCCTGCTCCGACAGCAATATCACCCAGTCGATGTCCAGGTTGTCGAGGATCCACCGGAACATTCGCCACCGGGCCGCTTCGAGTGTCATATCGCCCCAGACGATAGGCTCCTCGCTGTTGAGAACATGCACATGAGGCATCCCGTCAAGCAATGTAGGGCTCAAAGGCCGTTTGAAGGCGTCGTGATGGATCACGATCGGCGAATCCGGCTCCGCTTTTCGCAGTGTGTGGACCAGTCGGAATAGCTGCTCGCCCGAGCCGTACGAAGTGATGAAGTATGCGATCCGTAGATCAACAGTCGATGATGTCATCGGATGCCCCTTTTGAAGTCATGCGCAACTTTGTCCTGTCGGACGTTCGTCCTGGAGTTATGCGGCAACAGAAAAGGAGTGCCCTCGGGGCAATGACCCAATATCCCTTGCCACGGACCGTGCCCTGAGTGATTCAGCGTATGATCCGGCGCGCCGGCGTGTAACGAGTAGCCGCTACTTGTTTTGTCGACCGAGCATCAAACAGCTAGGTCGGGTAGTGCGCAGTGATGCCCGGCGACGCTCGACGACTTCCGTCATGCCGGCGCGAAGCGCCGTCGGCGGTTTACACCCTGACGTGCAAGCTAGCCGGGACCGTTGTCAACCCAGTTGCTTCCCGGAATCTGCCCCGCGTCGATGCCGAGGCTGGCAATGACCTGCTTCAGGATGGCCGGTTCGACCGGGCCGGACCTGATCAGGGGCGGCGGGGCACGGTCGCGCGGCCGCCGGCCCCGCTATGGCATGGCCGGACGGTCACTCTCACGCAGCCAGTCGTCGAAGAAAGCGTCGAGCTGCCTGCCCGATGCTTTCTCCATGACGGCCTCGAAGTCTTCCGTCGTCGCCGTTGAGTCGTTGTATCGCGTCAGCCACAACCGGGCGCCCGCGAAGAACGCCTTATCACCGATCTTTACCCGCAACGCGTGGAGGGCTGCCGCGCCGCGGACATAGACCTGACCCACGAACAGGTTGTCGCGGCCCGGGTCAGCAATGTTGAGCGCCCAACGGTTGTTCGCATCCATGTATGCCACGGCGTCCGCGAACTGTCCGGGCACCGTCCCCGCACCCCGATGCTCGGACCACAGCCACTCGATGTAGGTCGCCCAGCCCTCGTTCAGCCAGATGTTCCGCCAGTCGGATGGACTGACGGCATTGCCGAACCACTGGTGCGCCAGCTCGTGCACCACCGAGATGTCGTCCGCGACCAGCGAGTAGACCGGCCGGGTCTGCGTCTCGAGCGCGTAGCCCACCGAGTCGTCGTCGACAATAGCGCCGAACGCCTCGAACGGGTACCGCCGGAACAGGCCCTCCAGGAACGCGATCATCTTCGGCTGCAGCGCAAGTGACTCTTTGGTCTGCGCCAGTGCCGCGCCCGTCACGCCCGCGTCGATTGCGTTGATGATCGGAAGCCCGCGCGGACCCACATCGTTCGACAGCGCAAAGTCACCCACGCTCGCCGTCGACAGGTAGCTGGCCATCGGGTCCGATGCCTTCCACTTCCACGTCGTCCACCCGGCCTTCGTCGTCGGCCGGCCAACGGGCAGACCGTTCGCCACGGCCGTCTTGCCCGCCGGTACGGTGATGCGGAACGTGTAGGTTGCCTTGTCTTCGGGGTCATCGTTGACCGGGTACCAGGTCGCGGCGCCCTCCGGCTCGTTGACCACCGTCGCGCCGTCGGCGGTGGTCACCCACCCGTACAGCGCCCCGGTGGTGTCGAGCGGCCGGCCGGTGGTCCCGCCGTACTCGACGGCGATCGTCGTCGTCCGCCCGGCCTTCAGTTTCGGCCGCAGCCCGACGGTGAGTTCCCAGATGCGGTGCGCGTCGTCCTGCACCCGGGACCACTCGGCGTCCTCGCCGTCTACCCGAACCGACGTGACGTCGAGGCCGCGCAGGTCGAAATTGAGCGACTGCAGGTTCTGCTTGGCACGGAGGGTGATTGTCGCGACGCCGCTGAGGCGGCCTGAGAGCACTGCGGGATTCGTAGGCGGGGTGTAACGGAGGGCGAGGTCGTAGCGCAGGACGTCGAACCCGCCGTTGCCGGCGAACGGGAAGTACTCGTCGCCGCTGCCGGGCGCGCCCGCCGAGTAGCGGTGCCCGTCGTCGGTGGGGGAGGCCTGCGCCGTCCCCGTAATTGCGCCGACGCCGGCCATCGCCAGCACGACGGCGACCGCCGTACGACGCAGGGGGCCGATAAAGTGCTGCCTGGTCACGGATTCCCCCCGCCGTCTGTTCGAAGGCGACCCACATGCGGCCCGGATTTCGCGTCTGATCATTTTGAGCGCCCTTCTTACAACGCCATACCCGAAATCATGGAGGAACGGCAAGCAGATAGGAAGGTGGCAAGCATCGCGGCCCTCACGGGCTGTCGCTTCCGCAAGCCTGAGGTCTCATGAGAGGGTGTGAGTCCATATGAAACGGATCGGATTTCTGTCCTTCGGGCACTGGCGCGACATCCCGGGCAGCCGCGTGCGTTCCGCCCGGGACGCCCTACTGCAAGCGATCGAGCTGGCCGTGGCCGCGGAGGAAATCGGCATCGACGGAGCGTTCTTCCGCGTGCATTACTTTGCCGAGCAGCAGGCCTCGCCCTTCCCGCTGCTCGCTGCGATTGCTGCGCGCACGTCCCGCATCGAGATGGGCACCGGCGTCATCGACATGCGCTACGAGAACCCGCTCTACATGGCTGAGGAGGCCGCCGCCGTCGACCTCATCAGTGGAGGCCGCCGCCGTCGACCTCATCAGTGGAGGCCGGCTGCAGCTGGGCGTCAGCCGCGGTTCGCCCGAGTCCGTGGTGGCCGGCTACGAGGCCTTCGGTCATGTCCGGGCCGACGGCGAGTCGGGCGGGGACATGGCGCGCCGGCACACCGAGCGCTTCCGGAACGCCATCGCCGGCGCAGGGATTGCACCGGCCAACCCGCAGGTCAGCGGGCAGCCCGGACTGGTTCCGATCCAGCCCCTGTCAGCAACGCTTCCCGAGCGAATCTGGTGGCGTGCGGGAAATCGTGCCAGTGCCCGGTGGGCGGGACAGCAGGGCATGAACCTCATGTCCTCGACGCTGCTCACGGAGGACACCGGGGTCCCTTTCGATCAGCTGCAGGCCGAGCAGATCGCCGGCTTCCGGGAGGCCTGGGCAGCGGCCGGACACCGCCACACTCCGCGGGTGTCCGTGTCGCGCAGCATTATTCCGCTGGTCGACGACGAATCGCGCCGCTACTTCGGCCTGCGGGCGCAGGCCGATGCCCGGGACCAGGTGGGCTACCTCGACGGCGGGCTGGCCCGCTTCGGGCGCAGTTACATCGGTGAACCCGGCCGCCTCGTCGAGGAGCTCTCCGGCGATGCGGCCGTGGCCGCCGCGGACACCCTGCTGGTCACCGTCCCCAATCAGCTCGGTGTGGACTTTAACGTCCGGCTGCTCGAGTCGATTTCCCGCGACCTGGGCCCCGCCCTGGGATGGGAGTAGCGGTGCATGATCTTCGACAATTCGTCGGGACCTTGACGTAAGGGACGTAATACTCACGCTAACTCGGCAGCGCAGGGCCGGGACTCATTCCTGGTTCCTGGTTCGCAATTCCTGGTTCGTGCTGCGAAGGCTAGGAGGCGCGGGCCCTCGTGGTACCGGGGCCGGGGCCGATTGCCGCGGCCACCAGGCGGTCGAAACTCGCGGTCCCGATCTCCGGCGGAACAACGGTGAGCACCGCAAGCCATTTCTCCGCGGCATCCTTCCCCGGCCCCGCCACCCGTTCCACATGCAGGTTCAGCCCGGGCACTCCGCTGACAAGGAGCGGAAGCTGTTCGCCGCTCTTGACTATGCGGCGGAAGTCCTTGACCGACAACTGGTCTCCCGGAGTGCATGTCACCTCGGCGATGGTGTCGTTCACGCGCTTGATCAGCCCCTGAACGAATCTTCGCTGGCCGGAAACCGTGGGAATCGTGAGTACGGCAGCGAAGAGGACCGTGAACAGCGCGACAGCCCCGAAACTCCGGAGACTCGGTATGAACATCAACAGGATCAGGCCCAAGGCCAGACCGCAGATACAGAACATGACGAACCTGGTCACGGCATTATCGCCGGGTTTCGTTGACCACCGCACCACCGCGACGGTGTTCCTGCGGGATTGGCCGAGCCGTGAATCTCCCATGATTAGTACCCCTTCACTTCCATCAGCGCTTCGGCCAGGATAATTGCCTCGCGTGCTTCCTTGAGATCGCTCAACAGGCCCATGTCCGGGAGAGCTGAGGCGGCAACAGTTGATCCGGAGAGCGCAGAAAAGATGCTGCTCAAGTTTTCGCGGTCCTGTGACAGCATCCGGGACGAGTGCAGTTTGATTCTGCTCAGCTCAAGTTCCACCAGTGACTTGTCGATCGCCTCGCGACGCCCTTGCATGACGTCCAGCTTTTCCGTGAGGCGCTCCACGCGGCCGCGGAGCATCGATTCCATCTTTCCTGCCACGACGTGCAGCTCGCACAGTGCCGTGTAGGACTGGGGTGACCAGGAGTGCGCGGCGAGCTGTGCACTGACATAATGGCGCCGTCGTTCCCATTTCCGGACCGCGGATTCATAGGGTTCCAGGAGCAACGAGACCGCTGCCAGAGCCTTGTCCAGCGATCCGGCCCGGGTGCTCAGGCTGGATGTGGCGGCATCCAGCCTCGACAGGAAAGCGTCGTAATTGTCCTGGGGCCGGGCGTTATCGGTACTCACGGGCCACCCGCGCGCGGTGGCGCGATTCCCCTCGCCGGAAATTGCCCCCGTCTGTCATGGCAAGAGAATAGGGGCTCTGAGCCGAATGGCATAGGGCGCGGAGTCGGATCCAGGCCATTCGGGCTACCTCCCTCCGGCCACGTCCCTCGGGCCACCTTCATGCAGAGCCACTTTCATGCAGGGCCACTTTCATGCAGAGCCACCGTCATTGACAGGTCGCAGGATCAACACCCGGGGGGCACACCGGCCGCTTCATGTACTCCGGCGGCGGCGGGAAGTTCGCGGCGGGGTAGAAGCCCGCCACCTGCATCATGTAGTTCGCCCATTGCGGTCCGGCGAGCATGTACCCGTCAATGGCCTTGTAGAACTTCCCGTTGACCGTGATGTTCTGGCCGGGCCGCTTCTGGCCTTCCAGCGCGTCGCCGAAGAAGGACGCGGTGGCCAGGCCGGTGGTGTAGCCCACCACCCAGGTCGCGCCGTTGGTGTTGGAGGTCCCGGTCTTGGCCGCGACCGGGAACCGGTCCTGGACCTTGGGATTGATGTACACGCCGGAGCCGCGTTTCAGCACGTCCTGCAGGACAGCGTTAACCGCGCGGGCGACCTCGGGCTTCACCGCGGGACGGCAGGTGGTGGTCTCGGCCGGAAGCTTCTGTCCGGCCGCATCGGTCACTGCCACAATGGCCATCGGTAGGCAGTAGGTGCCGTCAAAGGCGAACGTGGCAAACGCGTTGGCCATATGGAGCGGTGCCACACCGATGGCGCCCAGCAGGTTGCCCAACTGGTGCATATTCACCGGAGCGTTGTCGACCCCGCTGTGCAGACCCACGGCATCGACCATTCTCTGGATCCCGCAGAAGTCGAGCTGGGCGGCCTCGGCGAAGGTGGCGGTGTTGATGGAGTTGTAGAGCCCGTAGTCCACGCGCATGGGACGGTAATATCCCTCGTCATTGTTCTGCAGGTCGTCCGCGGCGCCGAGGCCCTTCTGGCCCGTGCTGTAAGCGCCGAGCACCTTGCCACAGCTGGATCTCCACGGAAATCCGAGCGGATATGACCGCCGGGATGCGTCGACTATGCCGGCAATTGGCTTGCCCTCGTTGATCCATTCCGCAAACGTGAACGGCTTCATGGTGGAGCCCGGCTGGAAGCCGCCGGCGCCGTTGAGATCATTTCCGTTGGCGTCCTTGGAATCGACGTTGAAGTTCAGCTGGGTGTCGAATTTCCCCGGCGCGGGGAGGAAGACAGTGTTTTGCGCCATCGCCAGGATCTTGCCCGTGCCGGGCGAGATGGAGACCATCGACGCGCCCCATTTATCCGGGTTAGCCCCTGCCGTGGCATCCACCTGGGCCTGCGCGGCCAGCTGCAGCCTGCTGTCCAGCGTGGTGTGGATGGTCAGGCCGCCCCGGAACATTTTCCTCTCGCGCTCGGCAACATCGGCGCCGTAGGCGGGGTTATTGAGGATCAGGTGGGAGACATAGTCACAGAAGTACGGTGCCATTGCCGCGCCGCCGCAGCCTTGCATGAACGGCGTAATCTTCAGCTCCACCGGGGTGGCGACGGCGGTGTCATGCTCTGCCTGGGAGATAGAGCCCTGGCTGAGCATGCTGTCGAGAACCTGGTTGCGCCGTTGAAGGGCGTTGTCGGGATGGACCTCCGGGTTATAGAGGCTGGGGCTGTTCACGAGACCGGCGAGCAGGGCAGCCTGCGGCAACGTGAGGTCTTTGGCCGTGGTGCTGAAGAAGTAGCGGGACGCCGCTTCGATGCCGTAGGCGTCCCGGGCGAAGAACACGATGTTGAGGTAGCCCTCGAGGATCTGGTTCTTCGAGAACCTCTTTTCGAGTTCGACGGCGAGCTTTATCTCGCGGATTTTGTCGCCCATGCTTTTTTGCCCGCTGAGGACAATCTGATCCTCCCTGTCCTCCGACGCGAGGGATTCATTGCGCACGTTGGTGACGTACTGCTGGGTCAGCGTCGAGGCTCCCTGCCGGCCGTCGTCGCTGGTCAGGTTGGACACCAGCGCACGGAGAATGCCCTGGGGGTCCACGCCCGCGTGCTCGTAGAAGCGGCGGTCCTCAATCGCGATGATGGCGTTCTTGATGTAGGGGGACATCTGGTCGAGCGAGACTTTCACGCGGTTTTCCGCATAGAAGGTGGCGATCGTTTTCCCGTCGGCGCTGAGCACCTTGGTCGACTCCGACGGCGGATCAACGGTCAGTTCCGAGGGGAGGTCATTGAAGAATTTGATGGAGTCGCTGAGGGCGACGCCGGTCGCGGCCACCGTCGGGACCAGCAGGCTGGCGGCCAGGACGCCGCAGACCGCGCTCGCTGTCACGAATCCGATGGCCCTCCAGAGTGCAGGGGCCGGCCGGCGTTCGGTTCGATTTCTGCGTGCCATGGTCGCTGCACAGGCTAGGTCATCGAGTCGATGGCGACGGTGATCGCAAGGATGAGCGGGGCGTCCTCGCCCTGCGCAACTTCGACTCCGTAGGACTCACGCATTCGGAACCACTTCTTGGAGATCGTGGCGACTTTACGGCCGTCGCGTTCAATCTCGTACTCGTGGTCGACGATGTTGCCGTGCGCCTTCAGGTCGGGGCCGTCCTTAATGTCGATGGCGAGGCGGTCCCTGAGCCCGACCAACGCCTTGTGGACAGTGGCGATGGTGTCCCCGCCGCGCTCAATGGCGACCTTGTCCCGGATCGAGAGCTTGCGCTCCTGGATGCCTGCCACCTCGTTTCCGGAGGCGTCCTCCAGGACAAACGTGTTCCGGATTCTGAACGCCTTACCGTTGACCTTGTAGGCGCGGTTTCCCTGGTCGTCTTCAATCCAGAAGTCGTCCCCGATGGCCAGGAGTTTCTCGCGCATCTGAAACCGCTGACGGACGGGTTCGTCATGCCGGTGCCGAAATAGTCCCATGCCTTGACGATAGGTCCGCTTCGCCGACTGCCGCGTCACCCGAACCGGATGGTCCCGTGGCCACCGGGGCGGGCCAACGAGTTCGACCTGCCCAACTGCTGACACCGGGAACCGGTGGCCGGACCTATCGGCCGGTGCGGCCTCCATGCGAGCATGGGGCTCACCGATCATGCACAGCGAGGGAACTAATGAAATCCAACGAACTGCTGCTGGACGCCTTCGGCCGGATCCGTGAGAGCGTGGCCGCCGCCCTGGCCGGGGTCGACGGCGCCACCCTGCTCCGCCGGCCCGCGGGCAACGGAAACTCGATGGCCTGGCTGATCTGGCACCTCAGCCGGGTCGAGGACGCGCAACTCGCCTCCGCCGCGGGCCTCAAACAGGTATGGACCTCGCAGGGGTTTGCCGGCCGCTTCAACCTGCCGCTTTCCAAAAGCGACACCGGCTACGGCCATTCGAGCGCCCAGGTCGACGCCGTGCAGGCACCGCCGGAACTGCTCCTGGAATACTACGACGCCGTTCATCGGCAGACCGTGGATTTTCTTATGGGTCTGAGCGACGACGACTTTGACCGCGTCGTCGACACCCGGTGGGACCCGCCCGTGACGCTTGGGGTCCGGCTTGTCAGCACGATTGCCGATTGCCTCCAGCACGTGGGCCAGGCTGCCTATGCCAGGGGTCTGGACCCCGGACACGCAAACGGCTAAGGGCAAAAACCATGAACGTCGCTGAGATGCGCCAGCTTTTCCCGGGGCTCAAGGACACCATCTATCTCAATACCGCCACCATGAACGTCGGCTGCGCGGGCCGATCTGGTCGCGCTTAACCGGGTCGCCGCCCGCTCGGGCGCATG
Source organism: Actinomycetota bacterium (assembly GCA_046730875.1). Lineage (GTDB taxonomy): Bacteria > Actinomycetota > Actinomycetes > Actinomycetales > Micrococcaceae > Arthrobacter. The sequence goes on from JBKPJW010000410.1 coordinate 10,794, forward strand.
GTTCTTCGTCGACGCCTGCCAGGCAGCCGGCGCGGTGCCGCTGGACGTGATGCGCGACGGAGTGGATTTCCTGGCCGCGGCGAGTCACAAGTTCCTCCTCGGCTCCAGGGGGAGGACGCCTGACTGTCAGCCGAGCCCGGCCAACTACTACTCGTCGCTGTCGTAGGCGAGGCCGATCTGGCGTCTGATTTCGTCCATGGCCTCCATGACCTCAACGCTCTGCCGGGGCGGCAGGATGTTGTTGGCAATGGCGCGCACTCCAACGAGCCGCTCCATTTCCCGCGCCTGGTACTGCAT
>JBKPJW010000411.1:0-1476 GCA_046730875.1 Actinomycetota bacterium
GTTGGGCACTATCACTGGCGCGACGAACCCGACGATGCTGGATGATTCCAGCGTCCGGGTTGAGACGGGTAGCGGGCCGCAGTGGATCAGCGCCGCAACAGGTGCCGGGCGTCCAGTGTTCCCGACAACTTCCTGGGCGGCGTGGGGCGACTCGCTCACCTACTCCCAGGCAACCGGGCAGGCTAGCCCGACATGGCCCGAAATTGTGGCCGCAGACCTTGGCGTGCCGGTGTATAACGGTGGCAGGCAGGGTCAGGCGTCGGGCGAGATTGCGGTGCGGCAGGGTGGGCTTCGTCCTCTACTGACCGTAACCGGCAACAGCATCCCCGCATCGGGCACTGTTAGCGTGACAGCCATTTCTCCCACGGATGGATGGCGCCCCTCGGGTACGTCGGTCCTCGCGATGGAGGGCACGCTTGCTGGCGTCCCCGGCATCCTGTACCACGACGCGGCCACGCACTTCTGGACGTTCACCCGGGACACTGCCGGATCCGCCACCGCATGCCCGGCCAATACCGCGTTCATCGGCACTGAGGGCGTCAACAAGCGGGCGGACAACGTCATTATCTGGTCCGGCACGAACAACGACACCCAGCCGACCGCGATCCTGCGCGACATCGCATCCATGGTTTCGTGGCTAACCCCGTACGACAAGCGCTACTTGGTGATCGGTTTGACCAAGTCGGGCACTGACGGCATCAACTCATCCCTCGCAGCCACGTACGGTGCACGGTTCGAGGATCTGCGCGCGTACCTGATCAGCAGTGGACTCGCCGCGGCTGGCGTCTCCCCCACGGCAGAAGACACGGCGGCGATTGCGGCGAACGAGATTCCGCCGTCCCTCATGACGGACACCGTCCACTTCAACCAGGCCGGATACAACGTCATCGGCGCCCGAATCGCGGCACGCATTCGTGCCCGCAACTGGAACTAAGGAGCGCCCTAGATGGCTAACGGAAAACTACAGGTGCTCGACATCGAGTTCAGCGGCTCGCCTGAATACCTGAACGCGATTGACCGGGTTGAGGCGGCGGGTTCGTTGCTGCTGATCGAAGCCGCCCACACGTTGGGCGGCTTCCCTTCAGGGGCGCCGGTCAACGGGGCGAAGATCACCAACCTTGTCCGCGACGTCGCAGCGCACACGCTCGGCATTACGGATAAGTCCGCCCTTGACGCGCCTATGCAGGTCATCGGGATGACCGGGACGACGGGCAAGGTGGAGCGCACCCCACGCGGCGGTATCCACGCGATCCAGTCCAGCACGCAGACCGCCAGCAACCAGGGCTTTCAGGCGCAGATCCCTTTGCCGATCATCGACTGGATCAAAGCTAACCCCACCCACTCGTACTACTTCTCGCACTGGGCTAAGCCGACGCGGGTGGGTACGGGTTCCATCGACATGTACGGCGGCGCTACACAGTCCGCGGGCGACTCGTACCTGTTCGGGCTCGGGTCCATTGGTGCTGGCGGCAGTCG